>DATAGL010000893.1:0-3882 GCA_036263755.1 Chitinophagaceae bacterium
CCTTGTTCTGCGGTTCTCTTTCTTGAATATTGAGTATTGCGTATTGCTCATTTCTCTCTTTTCCCGCATCAACCATTGACCCGCCAACAGTCCCTCCACTTCATCCTTCCTATTCCCCAATCCATGCTCCCTCCCCTACCCAACGCCTGAGCCCGCTGTTAGCTTCGCGGCTCCATTATCCCCTGATCACCGGGCCGTACCCTTCGCTCCAGAGACGCCAATACACGCAACCAAAACAACCCGAATGAATCGAAACGTCTGCACCCGGTTATTTCCTTTCCTGTTCGTTCTTTTCTGTTCCACCGCATTATGGGCGGCCGGCCCCACACTTCCGGCAAAGAACCTTACCTTTTCCTCGCTCGACGGCGGCTCCCTGCGCCTGAATTTCACCCGGGGCGATGGCGCGCGCCGCATTGTCATTGCCCGGCAGAGCGCACCCGTAACCGCCGTGCCGGCCAATGGTACCGATTACCTGCACCACAGTACGTTTGGCTCGGGCCAGGCGATTGCCGAAGAAGAGTTCGTGGTATACGACGGCACCAGCGACATTGCCGACGTATACGGACTGCTGCCGGCCACTACCTACCACTTTACCATTTATGAATACAACGGAACGGCATCGGCCACCGAATATGCCGCCACCGGCGCTTCGGCCGCCCAGGCCACGCTTTCGGCACCTGCCACTCCGGCATCGGCCATTACCTTTTCGGAAGTCACCGGCAATGCCCTGACCATCAGCTGGACCAACGGCAGCGGCAGCAAGCGGCTGGTGCTGATGCGCGAAGGCAGCCCGGTGAATGCCAACCCTGCCGACCTTTCCCTGTATAGTCCGAACAGCACTTTCGGTGCCGGCATAGAAATCGGCGCCGGCAACTACGTGGTGGCGGCCGGCCCCTCCAATTCAATCAAGGTGGGCAACCTGCAGCCGGGCAGAACGTACCACGTAGCTGTATATGAAGCGGCCGGCGTGAACACCCCGGTATACCGCACGGCAGGTGCGCCCACGGCCAGCCGCACTACCGAACCCCGTCCCACGCAGGCAGCTTCCGCTATCACGTTTACCGACATGGACGGCGCTTCGTTCCGGCTCAACTTCATCAAAGGTAACGGCAGCCGCCGCATCATCATCGCGCGCGCCGGCAGCCCGGTAGATGCCATACCCGCGGACGGCACCGACTACCTCGCCGGCACCACGGCTTCGCTAGCCACAGCCCCCGAGATCGCACCCGGCCAAAAAGTGATCTTCGATCATTTTGGTGACCTCATCGACCTCACCAGCGTGGCGACCAACACTACTTACCATTTCCGGATCTTTGAATACGACGGCTCGGGCAGCACCATTGCCTACCAGACCGCCCAATCGGCTACAGCCAGTATCAACAGCCTCAGTACGCCCACCACCGCGGCTTCCGCCATCACGTTCTCGGAAATTACTTCCTCTTCCATGACCCTCAGCTGGACGAAAGGCAACGGCTCGCGGCGCATCGTGGTGGCCCGTGCGGGAGGTCCCGTTACGGCCCAACCGGCCGACCTGGTCAACTACCCGGCGAATAACGTCTGGACATCGGGCACGCAACTGGGATCCGGCAACTATGTCATTTATTCAGGCAACGGCAACAGCACCCCGCTTTATGGGTTACTGCCAAACGTTGTTTATCATTTTGCCGTATTCGAGGCCAACGGTATCAATGCTCCGCTGTACCTGACCGGCGGCGCACCCACGGCGAGCCAGGCCACAGCCGGCAAGCCTTCGGTGCCGGCAAAGAATATCACCCTTTCGCATGTGCAGGGCAATTCCCTGCGCCTCAACTGGACGCGGGGCAACGGTACCCACCGCATCGTGGTGGTGCGTGCCGGCCAGCCCGTGGATGCCCTGCCGGCCGACGGAACCGACTACCTCAACGCGATCAGCGCCCCCTTTACCAGTGCCCCGGAGATTGCCCCGGGACAAAAAGTGATCTATGATAACCTGGGCGACTTTGCCGACGTTACCGGCCTCACCCCGGGCCTTACCTATCACTTCCGTGTTTACGAATACACGCTGGGCAGCCTCGGTTACCTTACCGACGGCGCTCCCGAAGTCAGCGCCACCACCCTGTCGGCACCGGCCACGCCGGCGTCCGCCCTTTCGTTCAGCAACGTCACCGGCAACGGCATGACCGTTCAATGGGTGAACGGAAGCGGCACCCGCCGCCTGGTCATCGCCCGTGCCGGTGCACCGGTCAATGCGCAGCCGGCGGACCTGATCCAGTATTCCGGCTCCTCCGTATTCGGGAACGGCACGCACCTGGGCAACGGAAATTATGTGGTGTATAACGGTATCGGGTCCACGAACCTGGTGGCCCTGACGAACCTCGAAATAAACACAACCTATCATTTCGCCGTGTTTGAGGGCAACGGTACCGACGGCCCCGTGTACCTGACGGCCGGAGCCCCCGCCGCCAGCCAGGCCACACAGAGCCGGCCCACGCAGGCACCGGGCCACCCGGCCTTCTCCCATATCCAGGGGAATTCCATGCGGCTCACCTGGACCCGCGGCAACGGTACCCGTCGGATCGTGATCGCCCGGGCAGGCGCACCGGTGGACGCCGTACCGGTGGATGGCACCGATTACCTGGCTTCCAGCTTCGCTCCCTTTGCCACAGCCCCGGAAATCGCGCCCGGACAAAAAGTGGTGTACGACAACATCGGCGACCTGCTGGACCTGACGGGACTGAATCCCGCGACGGTGTACCACTTCCGCATCTACGAATACAGCGGCAGCGGCAGCACCAGCGCGTACCTGACGGCAACCTTCGGTTCCGGCAGCCAGAGCACGCAAACAACCCCCACACAGGCAGCCAGCAACCTTTCCTTCTCCTCGGTAGGCAGCACCAGCGTAGCAGTCAACTGGACGGCCGGCAACGGAAGCCATCACTTACTTGTGGCCCGGAAGGGGGGCGCGGTAAATGCCGATCCTGCCGACCTTACCGCTTACAACGCAAGCAATCAATTTGGCCTGGGCACACAGATCGGCACCGGCAATTTCGTGGTGGCCAAAATTACGGAAAGCAATGCCGCCATCTCCGGGCTGCAGCCCGGTACAACGTACCACTTCACGGTATATGAACTCAACGGCACCGATGCACCACTGTACCTGAGACCGGGTACCAGCGGCCAGGTAACCACTATCGGACCACCGTCCGTACAGGCAACCGCGGCAACAGCCAAACAGTATACAGGCACCTCCGTACAGCTGGGCTGGACCAATGGCAGCGGCAACCGCCGGATCGTCCTGATGAAAAAAGATGCACCAGTGGATGCCGTACCGGTGAACGATGCGGCGTATTTCGCCAACTCCTTCTTTGGCACCGGCACGCAGATCGGGAACGGCAACTACGTGGTGTTCGACGGCATCCAGGACTTTGTTACGATCACGGCCCTGCAGCCGCAGACCAACTACCATTTTGCCGTATTTGAATACAACCGGTTCGGCACAGCCACCCAGGTTCTGACGCTGAACCCGGCTACCGGAAACCTGGCCGGCCTCCTTCTCCCGGTGACGTTCCTCCGCTTCACCGGCGCCCCGGCTGCCGGTGGCATACAGCTGCAATGGGCGACGGCCACCGAAGAACAAAGCGACCGGTTTGAGGTAGAGCGCAGCGCCGATGGACGGTCCTTCACCCAAATCGGTTCCGTGCAGGCCGCCGGCAGCAGCAACCTGCGCAATGATTATGCTTTTACCGATAACAGCCCGTTGGCCGGTACGCAGCATTACCGGCTGAAGCAGGTGGATACCGACGGCACCTTCTCCTACTCCTCAACGGTAACCGTGCGGTACGGGGGAACAACGGCCCTGCAGGTAGTCAGCCCGGCACGCCAACAGTTGGCCATCCGGCTTTC
>DATAGL010000894.1:0-2087 GCA_036263755.1 Chitinophagaceae bacterium
CGCATACGGTGGAGCACACTGCTTTCCCTATGCCCGATGAAGTGACCAACCGGCTGGAGGACGAGTGGGCCATTCACCAGCTGAAGACCACGGCCAACTTTGCCCCGCACAGTAAATTCATCAGCTGGTTTGTGGGCGGACTGAACTTCCAGATCGAGCATCACCTCTTTCCCAACATTTCCCATATTCATTACCCGGCCATCCGGCGGATCATCAAGCAAACCTGCCAGGAGTTCAATGTACCGTACATTGAATACCCGAAGATGCGCCATGCCATTGCTTCGCACGTCGCCTTCCTCAAGCAGATGGGCAGGGCGTAACAATTGCATGGTTTCCGGTGGTCTAATTTCACCCGGCTATGGCGTTATTTCAGTTCCCCTCGCTTCTGGATAATGATTTTTACAAGTTCACCATGCAACAGGCCGTGGTGCAGCTGTTTCCAAAGGCCCGCGTCCGGTACCAGTTCATCAACCGGGGCGGGCAGGCTTTCCCCGAAGGCTTTGCGGACGCGCTGCGGGAGGCGGTGCACCGGATGGGCGACCTGCGCCTGAAGCCGGAAGAAAAGGCCTTTCTGGCCCGCACCTGTCCGTACCTGGAGCCTACCTACCTTGATTTTCTGCAGGGCTACTGCTATAACCCCGAGGAGGTAAATATCCGGCAGAACGGGGGACAGGTCAGCATTCATGTGGAAGGGTACTGGTACCGCAGCATCCTGTGGGAAGTACCGCTGCTGGCGCTGGTGTCGGAGCTTTATTTTCAAATGGCCGGTGGGGAACGGTCCAGCGATGCCGATGTAACCGAACTCACCCGGGCAAAGCTGGAAAAATATGCAGAGCTGGGCGTGAACATTGCCGACTTCGGCACCCGGCGGCGGCACTCTTATACCGTGCAGCGCCTGGTGGTGGAAAGCCTGCGCGCCACCGGCCATCCGAACTTTGTCGGAACGTCCAATGTACACCTTGCCGAAACCAACGGCCTGCGCCCGATCGGAACCCATGCACACGAATGGTTTATGTTTCATGCAGCGCGGTATGGCTTTAAAATGGCCAATGCTACAGGGCTGGAGAACTGGATCAACGTTTACCGCGGGGACCTGGGCATAGCCCTTTCCGACACCTATACTACGGATGAGTTTTTCCAGATATTCGATAAGAAATTTGCCAAGCTGTTCGACGGCGTGCGGCACGACAGCGGCGATCCGCTCGTTTTTGCCCGGAAAACCATCGATCACTACCGGGGCCTGGGTATTGATCCGCAAACAAAAACGATCATCTTCAGCGACGCCCTCAACTACGACCGGGTAGCCCGTATTGCTGCATTCTGCCGGGGCAAGATCGGCATGTCCTTCGGCATCGGCACGAACCTGACCAATGACGTGGGCGTAAAGCCCCTGAACATTGTGATGAAAATGGTGGAAGCGGCACCCGAGGGCGGAACCTGGATCCCGGTAGTCAAACTGTCGGATGAAAAAGGAAAGCATACCGGCCGGCCCCAGGTGATCGAACTGGCAAAAGCCATT
Source organism: Chitinophagaceae bacterium (assembly GCA_036263755.1). Lineage (GTDB taxonomy): Bacteria > Bacteroidota > Bacteroidia > Chitinophagales > Chitinophagaceae > Flavisolibacter. The sequence continues at coordinate 1,520 of DATAGL010000894.1, forward strand.
CTGGCCATGGATTAAGGGCAGGCTTGAGTCACTTCCCAACCATCAGGAAATGCGGCAAACCCGCCAGCAGCGGAATTATTAAGAAATCCCAAAAGAATTTCCGGACTGCCTGATTTTGGAGATTGGGACTTATATTTGCACCGTTAGTTTGAGCATCGCATTTAGTTAAGTGAACAATTCTGCTACGTTTTATCACGCTGCCTTAGTTCGTCTCTTTACTTTCTTGCCTCGTCTCAGATATCATTAATCATTTTTATCAAACAGAAAGTATGAACATTTACGTTTCTAACCTGAGCTTCAACGTAACCGATGAAGACCTGAGAGAATTTTTTACCGAGTATGGCGAAGTAACCTCTGCCAAAGTGATCACCGACAAGTTCACGGGTAAGTCCCGCGGTTTCGGCTTCGTAGAGATGTCCGACAACGAGGCTGCCTCCAAGGCAATTGCTGAGCTGGATAATGGCGTAGTAGAAGGCCGCACCATCCGCGTTCAGGAAGCGAAGCCGAGAGAAGAGCGCCCTGGCGGTAACGGCGGCGGCGGTGGTTTCAAGCCCCGGAACAACAACTT
>DATAGL010000895.1:0-5914 GCA_036263755.1 Chitinophagaceae bacterium
CCCTTCTTCACCGGTACCGGTTTCCGCGGCCAGGCGACCGGTCAGCTGAAAGGGACGGGGGGCTGGTCGGCCGGCTTCCGCTGGGCCTGTACCTGGTACCTGAGCGACGGGGGAGATGGAGCCGTGTTACCGCTTGTCAAAAAGAAAATGCCTTTTTTCTTTGCCCTTCAAGGGGGCATATCGTTCTGAAATCCAATCATCCTTTTCAAAAAAATCATCAAGGAAAAAGTTTTTGTTAAAAAAACTTTAACTTGGCGCAGCAGTTTCAAGGACCTGCGTGTCTCGATTAATACGTTTTCGTATCTCGAAACAGACGGACTGGATCATTTAATGCTTTTTTAATTTAAAATTAGACGTTCACATGAGAAAAATCGCATCACTGCTCTCAGTGCTGATGCTCTTTTGCGCATTAGCATTTGGACAAACTCGTACCGTAACCGGTACCATCCGCGATGACAATGGGAATCCCATTCCTTTCGCAACCGTGACGGAGGCCGGCACCCGGAATGCCACTACAGCCGATGCCACCGGAAAATTCAGCATTCGCCTTACCAACGACAACAACAGCCTGACGGTATCGGCTACGGGTTATGCCCAGCAGACCGTAACCGGCGCCAACGCGACCAACATCGTGCTGGGCCGCGCCGAGCAGCAGCTGCAGGAAATCGTGGTTACCGGCGCTTACAACACCCGGAGAACGGCACGCTCCACGTCCTTCAATGCCCAGGTGGTAAGCTCTGAGCAGTTGAACGTGATCCGCCAGCCGAACCTGAACAACGCCCTGGCGGGTAAAGTTTCCGGTCTGCAGGTACGCAGCCAGTCGGCTGCCGCCCTCGGCAGAAGCGGTAACGTCCGCCTGCGTGGTGCTTCGGGACTAGGTACGGATGAAGGCATCATCTACGTGGTAGATGGTACGATCCTGCCGAACCCCGATGACATCAACATCGACGACATCGAAGACGTAACGGTACTGCAAGGTCCCGCCGCCGCCGCCCAGTTCGGTCCCCAGGGCGCCAACGGTGCGATCGTCATTACCCTGAAAAAAGGCCGTCGCTCCAACCGGGGTATCGGTGTGGACGTCAACCTCGGTGCCCAGTGGGACAAGGTGTACATCCTGCCGAACTACCAGAACTCTTACGCTGGTGGTGGTGCCGCCGACCTGATGAAATATACCTGGATGGAAGGCCATCCTGAAGAATGGAAAGCCCTCGATGGTAAATATTACCATGACTATTCGGATGACGCTTCCTGGGGTCCCCGCATGGTAGGCCAGGAGTATATTCCCTGGTACGCCTGGTACGGCGGCCACAGCCGTTCGTTCCAGACCGCCCGCCTGAACCCTCAGCCGGACAACGCCCGTGACTTCTTTAACACCGGCCAGACCCTGAACAACAGCGTTTCTTTCTCGAAAGCCACCGAAGCGATGAACCTGCGTTTCTCCTACGGTAACCTGGATGTGAAAGGCCTGCTGCCCACTACCGGTCTGAAGAAAAATACCTTCAACCTGAACACCAACGTTGACCTGAACAACCACTTCACTGTAGGTGCCAACATCAACTACATTACCCAGCGTGTAAACGGTGAGATCTCCGACGACTATTCCAACCAGTCGACCGGTTCGTTCAACCAGTGGTTCCACCGCGACCTGGATATGGATATCATGCGCGAACTGAAAGGCCTCCGCACGCCCAGCGGCATTTATGCCTCCTGGAACCACGCCAATCCTAACGCGTACGCTGCGGATAATGAAAGAGGTTTCTATGCCGGTAACTACTGGTATAACTTCTTTACCTGGTTTGACCTGGCCAACACCATCAACTCGCGCGACCGCCTGTTCGGTGACGTGAACCTGACCTACAAGATCAATAATGACCTCCGCCTGCGTGCTACGTACCGCAAGCAGCAGACCACTACCTGGTTTGAAGAGCGCTTCTCTTCCGAACTGGCAAACTCCGGTCTGCAGACTACCGGTAACGAGCCCCGCGCCCGCGGTTACTATGCTACGTCTCAATCATTCTCCAACCGCCAGAACCTTGAATTCCTGGCTTCTTACTCCAAGAAGTTTGGTGATTTCCAGGTGAACCTTAACGCAGGTTCCGACTTCTTCTCCTGGCGGTATAAAGACCAGGGCGGCAGCACCAACCAGGGACTGAACGTGCCCAACCTCTATACTCTGCAGAATTCCAAAGATCCGGCTTCGCTTTTCAATAGCCGTATTGAAGAGAAATACCGTGCGCTCTTTACCCGTGGCGACGTAGGCTACAAGAACTTCCTGTTTGCCGACTTTACCCTGCGGAACGACTGGTTCTCCACGCTGCCGGAAGCTGACAATGACGTGCTTTCCAAATCAGTAGGTGCCTCATTTGTGTTCTCTGACCTGGTAAAAGACGCAGCTCCCTGGCTGAGCTTCGGTAAACTGCGCGCTTCCTGGGGCGAGATTCCCCAGGCACTGGGTACCACGTCCACTACTTTTGGTGCGTACCGTTACCCCGGCTTCGTATACGGTGTGGGTCAGTTCCAGTGGGATGGTAACTTCCTGATGGGTACGCCCAACGAGCTGGTAGACTCTGCCATCCGTGGTGCGGTGAAAACCCAGCGTGAGATTGGTCTGGAACTGCGCTTCCTGAAGAACCGCCTCGGTGTGACGACTACGTACTGGGATGGCTCGGAAACCGATATCCCCCGTTCGGTGGACATCAACGGTGCTTCCGGCTTTACCTCCACACTGATCAATACCGGCGAGCTGAGCAAGAAGGGTGTGGACATCCAGCTGAATGCCCGTCCCATCTGGTCGAACAACCTGAAGTGGGAATTCAATGGTACCCTCGGTTACCTGCTGGAAAACAAAGTGGTACGTATTGCTCCCGGCATTGAGCGCACTACCTCCCTGGATGCGGGCTGGGGTGCCAACGGCCCTTACCTGGTACACGCTGTCGGACAGGAGTGGGGCCAGCTGTACGGTAACGGTATCAAGCGCATCAACGGCCAGCCGGTACTGAACGCCGATGGTTTCTATGTAAATGATCCGAACGTATATTATGGTAACGTACTTCCCAAGTATACCGGTGGTATCCAGAACTCCATCAACTTCCTGAAAGACTTCACGGTGAACGTGAACGTGGATTACCAGGTTGGTGGAAAGTTCTTCTCGGTATCTGATATGTGGGGTTCTTACTCCGGTCTGACCGCCCGCACAGCCACTACGAACGACAAAGGCAACCCGATCCGTGATGCCGTAGCCGATGGCGGTGGTATCCATGTATTTGGTGTAGATGCTGACGGCAAAGCGGTTGATTATTATGTAGAGGCTCAGGATTATTTCCACAACCTGTACAACAACCGTGCAATGGACGAGTTCGTATACGACCTGACCTTCGTGAAACTGCGGGAACTGTCGATCGGTTACAACCTGCCGGTAGACAAAATCGGTATCGGCCGCTGGGCCAACCGTGCTACCCTGTCGCTTGTTGCCCGCAACCCGGTGCTGATCTATGCAACCACTCCGGACTTTGATCCGTCTGAGATTGCGAACCTTAGCGGTGAGACAGGCCAGTTCCCCGGCACCCGCAGCTTTGGTTTCAACCTGCGCGTTGGATTCTAATTGGAAAAAGTAAAAAAGCTAGAAATGAAGTTTAAAAAGTATCTATACATCGCAATGATCCCGGCCATGGCTACTATGACGGGTTGCGACAAGCTCTCTGATTTCGGCGACACCAACGTGAACCCGAATGCCACGCAAAACCCGATCCCATCGGCCCTCCTTACGAACGTGGAGGCCAGCCTGGGCGGGTACGCTTTCAACACGCGTGCTGGATTGTATTCCCAGATGTTCTCGGAAACGCAATACACGGACATATCGCTGTATGCCTTACCGCAGATCAACTTCAACGGGGAGTATGCCGGGGTGCTGATGGACCTGCAGAACATCATCAACGTAGGATCCAGCAACAACATGACCCAGGTTGCCCGCATCCTGCAGCAGTACATCTTCTGGACGATCACCGACCGCTGGGGTGATGTTCCGTACAGCGAAGCACTGCAACGGAACCCCAACCCCAAGTTTGACCGTCAGGAGGATATCTACAAGGGGATGATCGCTACCCTGACAGACGCTGTTTCCAAATTTGACAATACCACTGTTATTACCGGTGACATCATTTATGCCGGCAACGTGGCTAAATGGAAGAAAGCTGCCAACTCCCTGCGGATGCTGATGGCCCTCCAGTTGTCCAAGAAGTTCCCGACCGCGGATGGCTATGCAGCTACCGAGTTCAAGGCAGCGCTGAATGATCCTGCGGGTCATATCGAGACCAATGCCGACAACATGACGCTGCGCTTCCCCGGAGGCAATTTCAAAAACTCCTATTTCAATGCGTACAACGGTCGTAAGGACTTTGCCGAGAGCAAGACGATGACCGACCTGATGGGCTCGCTGAGCGATCCCCGTCAGCAGGTGTTTGGTGGCGCTTCCGAACTCCAGGATGCCAACTACGACAAAACATCCAGCACGGGTGTTCCTTATGGTCTGGCCCGCGCCAGTGCTGAAGCATTTACCGGTGCCAACCCTACCTGGGCCCGTATCCTCCGCGGCGACTACCGCGACGAGAACGACGTACAGGTGATCATTGGTGCTTCCGATGTTGTGCTGGCCCGTGCGGAAGCCGCTAACTACGGCTGGACGACCGACAACCTGAACGAGGTTTACCGCCGTGGCATCGAGCTGAATTTTGAGGAGTGGGGCCTTTCTGCTCCTGCTGATTCCTACTTTACTCAGGCGGGCGTTGCCCTCGGTGCTGCCGGTGCTGCCACCAACCTGAAAAAGATCGCTATCCAGCGCTTTGTAGCCGCTTACCCCGACGGCCTGCAAGGCTGGAACATCTGGAGAAAGACCGGTTTCCCTGAGCTGACTCCTGCCCCGGACGCTACCAACGACAGCAAGCTGATTCCCCGCCGGTACACATACGGAACCGGTGAATACGGAACGAATGCGGATGCGACCAATGAAGCAGCCGGACGTATACCGGGTGGTGATGACCAAGACTCTCGCGTTTGGTGGGATCAATAATAATAATTCGATAAACCAGGATGGTTATGCTCAAATAGCCATTCTGGTTTTCTATAACCTTTTATAAAAAAATAGCATGCGTAAGCTTTTTAACCTCTTTACCCTAGCAGGTCTGACTTCGCTTTTACTGGCGTCCTGTATTAAGGACGAAGTAAAAGACCTGACTACCGAAGGCGATACATTTCTTAAGTTTCTAGAAGCGCCTGAGAAGGTTCATTATTTTTCTCCTTTTACAGATGTTAAAACAGTCGACCTGTTTTCGCTTCGTAAGGACGCCAACAGCCAATCGTCCTTGAATATGGGGGGGACGGTCAAACTGGAACGGAACGATGCCTTGGTGGATTCATTCAATAGTCATAACAATGAAAGTTATGAATTACTGCCAGACAGCCTCTATACACTGGCTAGTCCCGCCTTTACAAAAACGGCTGCTGGGTATGATGTAACCTTTGCGCCTGGGGACTTTTCTAAGGAGCTGACTATCCAGTTGAATGGTGCTAAATGGGATATCGCACACAAATATGCCCTTGGATTTACTATTGTTGACTCAGCGAACATGAATGTGAATGAGGGGAAACGGGATATAGTAGTTATGATTGCGGTGAAAAACAAATATGATGGTATTTACCGCCTTACCGGTTTCCATAATCGTCCGACTCTTGACTTCCCATATGATACGGAAGTGCATCTGATCACAGCTGGTCCGAATTCGGTTATCTTCTATTGGCCGCTTGCCGGTTCTATTGGCCACCCAATCGGTCAGGGCCCCGACAACGATCTGAGCTGGTATGGTGCAAGCATTGCCCCGGTCATCGTTTTTGACCCTGCGACCGACCTCGTTACTGAAGT
>DATAGL010000896.1:0-6165 GCA_036263755.1 Chitinophagaceae bacterium
ACGGGGGCTTCCAGAGCTGGGTGAACCGGGCCGGGCGTTTCCGCTCCCTCGGCGACGGCCAGGTGGACTTCAAAGGGGTATTCAGCAAGCTAACCGCTTACGACTTCCCCGGCTGGGCCGTAATGGAATGGGAGTGTGCCCTGAAGCACCCCGAAGAAGGAGCAAAGGAAGGCGCCGTGTTTATCCGCGAGCACATCATCCGCACCACGGAAAAGACCTTTGACGACTTCGCCTCTTCTGGCATGGATGAAGCGGCAAACAAGCGCATACTGGGTTTGTAAGAAAGCCGTAATTTCACACAACTTCAAACAATACGAATATGATCAGAAAGTTCCTTTTCGCAGTGGTAGTGGCAGCCGCCTGTACCGCCTGCGGCAACGACAGCAAAGATGCATCGAACAACACACAGCCGGAAGTGACCACGAATACAACGGATAATACCACCCAGCAACCCGACAGCAGCACCACGCAGGCGATGAATGCCGGTACGCAGATCTCTGCCGCCGACGCGGACAAGGGCCTGGAGCTGATCGGCAAATCCGATTGCCTTACCTGCCATAAGGTGGAAGAAAGACTGATCGGTCCCAGCTACCGTGAAGTGGCTACTAAGTATGCCGCAACGGATGAAACCATCACGATGCTTTCCGAAAAGATCATCCAGGGTGGCGCCGGTAACTGGGGACAGGTGGCAATGACCCCGCACCCCCAGCTGTCGAAAGAAGATGCCCAGCTGATGGCAAAATATGTTATGTCGCTGAAGCAATAAGGCAACAGCTTTCCATAAAAACCCGGAATGTTGGACCGAAAGGTGATCCGTTCCGGGATTTTTTATGCCCGTCAGCCCTTCCGGTCCGGGAAGCATTTCCAGGTAATACTTCCGCAAATCATTATACTGCCAGAGCCTGGCTAAACAAAAAAAGCCTTTCAACTGAAAGGCTTTTCTATTCCATAAAAATATAAAACAGGTATCCGGAAACAGAGCGGAGTGTTACCGGTTTGCCAGCTGGGCTTCCCGACGCAGCCGTACCCGGTCAAGGACCAGTTTCCCGATTTTCTCGCCCATTTCCATTCCTTTTTCCAGGTCGCAGCGGTAATGGATACCACCATAAAGCCGTGACCAGGAAGCTTCCTCGGCTGCGTGCCGGAATGATTTGAATGAACGGTTGGCAATACCGAATTCCAGTTCCGAGCTGTCGGTATAGGCAAAGCCGTCGCCAAAATGATGGGTCATTACTTCGGCTGCGGCCGAGGAAACGACCGAGTGACCGCTCACATAGGAAGGGAATGGAGGTGTCTGGATATAGGGTCGCCATTCCGGGTCGATGTACTTGTTGATCACGGTTTCCGGGCGCACCAGGTTCGTCTGGTATTTGACCTTCCAGCAGCCGATAAAGCCATCAAAAAGGGCAATTGCCGTATGGGCATAGGCCGCAACGGTGGCGTTGAAATCGGTCTTTGCTTTTTCAGCGGCAATGCCCACCACGTTCATCCAGTGACCGGGCGGCGAAAACTTCTTGGTGCCATACATCACATGACCGTTCACATTCAGCTTGAAAGGATTGTCATCGAAAAAGTCCGCAATGTGCTTTTGTTCCTCGGTCAGGCTGTCGCCCACTTTTTTCACTTCCATCAATTCGGTATAGAACAGGCTCTTTACATCCTGGGCCGAATACTTGGGCATGAAATCCGGTGCGCACTGGGAAGCGGAATCCATTACCAGGGGCCGGATTTCGCACCAATGAGGCTCCAGCGCCTGGGAATAGGCAGGAGGAGTGGGTACCCAACGGCCTTCCTCGGTGGTAACCGTAAACTTCTCCGAGCTGCGGGTCTCTGCGTAATTGTCCTTTTTACTCCAGGCCATAATGATGGAGGAAACGGAATCGGCAAACGCCACGGTCTGCTTCAGCAGTTCTTCCGGCATGCCGGCGCTGTCGGCCTTGTGCTTTAGTTCATCGTAATAGTCCATCAGCACGCCTTCGGGAAAGGTTACGGCGTTGCCCACTTTTACAAAAGAAAGCAGGGCTGCCAGCCGGTAGTCTACCGTACCGGGTGCCGGGCGGGGAATGGCTGGCAGGTGGCGGATCTGCCCGCTCAGGGAACGGTACGCAGAATCACCCGCCGCAATACACTCATATGCGGCGATGTTTGCGTAGGCATAGTTACGGGAGGCAATGACGGGCGGAAAGTTGTTGTACAGCACCACGTCATTCAGTTTTTTCACGGTTTTGCAATACAGCAGCGGATCATGGATCACCTGTGCGTAATCGCCTTTCGGGCGGTTGCATGCGCCAAGGCTGCACAGGATGACCAGTGCATATAAATAAGATTTCATGTGGGAGTCATTTGGTGGATAAGAAAAAGTTCAGGTCAGCAGCCGGTGCTTTCCGGAGGCTCGGCCAACCGATCGGTGAAACCCTCATAGAGGGCATCTTCCCCGCTCTTGTTTTGAGATGCCTGACCAGCACCCGGAAGGGTGAACGGTTCCTGGGCTAAGGGCTCGCAGTAATCGGGAAAGAGCGGTTTTGCAAAGCCGCTTTTCTGGTCGCTGCTGTTTTCCGTTTGCAGGTCGTTGCACAGCCGGAAGAAAGCATCGCGGGCGCTTTCCACCTGCATGCGGCCGGTATGGGGCAGGCAGAGGTATTCAATGGAGTCGCCGTTTATTTTGCGTTTGACGTACTGGTACAAAACTCCCTCGTAGGTAACCGTGCCGGATACCCAGTCGTACCCGCTGTTTCCGGTATAGGGGGGAAGGTCGGTCTTTACCCTGATGGAGAACAGTTCCTGTTCAGGTAGCGGTTGTTCCAGGCGGGCCGAAAGACGCTCATCCGCTTTCCGGCCCAGGTAGCCAAAGTAAGCCTGGTACCCCAGTAAATGGAACAGCATCATGCCCAGCAGCAGTATAGCGGAAAGCTTTTTCAATCGGAAAGTTGCTTACAATATTACCTATTTTCCGCCAGCAGCACGGACTGTAAAGGTTCTTTTTTCCGGTCCCACACCGGTCAGTGTAAGGCTTTTCCAGTGCGGGGGAAGGGCGCTGCGGACCTGCTTCAGGCCACCCGGGGCAATTTCCACACCGCCGAAGCCCATGATCACCGCCTGGAGGATGCCGCCGGCCCCGGTCGCAAAATAGGGGTTGGTTCCGCCCTTTGTTTCGGCAATAACCCGGAACGGAGGGTTCAGGTTGGGCACGTACGCATCCTGGAACCAGTGGTAGGCTTTGGCACCGTCGCCGAGGCGGGCATACAGCAGGGCAAACACGCCCTGGGTCATGGCTGGCGTACCTTCGTTGGGGACCCTTGATTCGTAATATTCCAGGTCCTTCCGGATCTGGGCCGGGTTGGTGACCTCCTTCAGCGGGTAAGACAACAAGTTGACGTCGGCCTGTTTGATGCCTTCTCCCTTGTAGGTAGCATGCTCCTGCGTCACCCCGTTTTCCATTTTTAGGATAGGGATATTGCGGGCTACCTCCAGCCAGTCCGGGTTGGCCGTAAGACCGAGCACCCTGGCTGCTTCGGTGGCAAACTGGAGGTTGGCCTTCGCGGCGGCATTGGTAAACGCATTGTTGTCCACGTTCTCCGCCCATTCATCGGCGGCCACCACGTTTTTGATATCAAACCGGCCCGGTCCGTTCCGTTCCACCCGGCTGGCCCAGAAATCCGCCGTTTCCTTCAGTACCGGCCAGCCCCGTTCGCGCAGCCACTGCTTGTCGCCCGTTACCAGGAAATAGTTCCAGGCAGCAATGGCCACATCCGCCGTAATATGGTGCTCAAACGGACCGCTCAGCGCCCATACAGGGGTTTCTTCCACACCTGTTTCCGCGCTTTCCCAGGGGAACATGGCTCCCTTGAATCCTTTGGAAAACGCATTGCGGCGGGCGGCTTCCAGCCGCTCGAACCGGTAGTCCACCATGCTGCGCGCCAGCTCGGGCCGCATGACCAGCAGGGCCGGGTACATCCAGAGTTCGGTATCCCAGAACACATGCCCGTTATAACCCAGGCCACTCAGGCCCATCGGAGAAGGCGAAAAGCCCGATCCCTCCCGGGTAAAGGAATACAGGTGATAGAGCATGCTGCGCACATCCTGCTGTGCCTGCGGGTCGCCTTCGATCTGAATATCACTCCTCCAGAGCTCTGCCCAGGCTTTCTGGTGGAACTGCAGCAAGCGGTCCTTTCCTTCCAGCCGGGCATAAATGGTCAGGCGTTCCGCTTCGTTCAGCGGATCGTCGTGGTGGGCCGATGTGATCGAAGACCCGGCGATGGCAAACGAATAGGTGGTGCCGGCCTTCAGTGTCCGCGAAAATTTCATCAGGTGCATGTTGTTGTCCCACATCTCGTGGATCACGCGGGGTTCCTGGCCATGCGGTTCATTAAAGAGAAAGGTATTGGAGGCACAGAGCAGCAGCTTGCCGGTAGGGCTTTTGGCCGAAGAGGTCAAAAGGCTGAGTACCACATGGGGCCGGTCGATTTCGTTGTAATAATTCTGTACATCGCGGAGGGCATCCGGTGCTTCCATTACCGATGAACCGCCCAGGGTCAGGTCTTTTTTGGCCTGCACTTCCACGTTCATCAGTACCGTGAACGGCAGGTGACGCAGCGCATAGTACGAGTAGGTAACAGTGGCTTTGTCGCCATAGTCGAACGAACAGGTAAAGCGCGCACCTTTCATGTCCAGTTCCTGCTTCAGGTTTGCGGTGTTCTTCCCGTCGATCCGCCGGCCGTCGATATCCAGGTACATGTTCAGGAGGTTGAAGCTCCGGAGGAAGTTTGACACCCGACCCCGGCCATACTGGTCATACGCCCCGGCCAGCACTACTTCTTTTACCTTAAAGGGCTCCGGTGCTGAAACGATACCGATCATACCGTTGGCCGCCGTGATGCCATAATAGTTTGCCGGGTTGATGGAGTCCGCACGTATTACCCAGGGATCGGGGTTCTGGGCATTGACTGACATAATAGCCATAAACAGGCTTAAGGCAAGGAGGGTCCGTTTTATCATCGCAGCAAGCATTATATCCTTACGAATGTAACCCATTTGGCGAACCGGTAACCACAAAAAGCAGTGAGGCTTATTTCGGGGATAAAAAAGCAGTAACATTGCGGAATCGCCAAAAAATGCTCAGATGAAGAAATGGGTGCTGATCGTATCGGGACTGTTAATCGTCTTCCTGGCCGGTATATTCCTGCTGATTCCGTCCAGGGCTGAAGGAACGGTCCAGGTATTGGTGGCAGCTCCTTCCGGCTCGGTATACAGAAGCTTGGTCAGCGACCAGCAATGGAAAGCCTGGTGGCCGGGTACCCCGCTGCCTACCCCGAAAGCAGGCCCTGTATCCGAGTTTCAATACGAAGACCGGCAATTCACCGTGCAGAAGGTCATGGAAGGAACAGCAGTCACCATCCGAAAAGGAGAGAAGGTCCTAGAGAGCTTTCTGCGGATCATACCTGCGGGTGAGGATTCCACCTTACTTCAGTGGTCGTACGGGTTACCGGGTACCGCTAATCCTTTCATCCGGCTGGGAAACTATTTCCGTGCGCAGTCGGCACGGGAAGACCTGGAAACCCTCCTGGCCAAACTGAAGGGCCACCTCGAAAAAGAGGAAAACCTTTATGGTTTTAACGTTCAGCAGGAAAAGGTGAAGGACACGATTATGGTGGTTACCCGTACGCAGACGGACCATTTTCCCGACACGTCGGATATATACCGCCTTGTCCGGTCGCTGCAGGTCTATATTGCCGGTCAGCAGGCGCAGGAAACGAATTATCCGATGCTCCATATCAGCCGGGAGGAAGAAGGCACATACGGCATCATGGTGGCGATCCCGGTTAACCGGGTGCTACCGGAGCAAGGTACCGTATTTACCAAGCGCATGGTGGCAGGGGATATCCTGGTGGCAGAAGTACGGGGCGGACTCTATACCACCTTGCGGGCCATGCAGGAAATGGAGAACTACGTACTGGACCACAAACTGGCTTCACCGGCGATCCCTTTCGAATTACTGGTCACCGACAGGTCACGGGAACCGGACACGACCCGCTGGATCACCCGTATATACTACCCTATCTATTGAATCACTGGTTAAGGCCATGCCTGCGCGGGGAAGCGCACCAAACGGGTACTGTCATTGTTCCGGGCAAAGATTACAGCCGGCCCAGAACGGGTCTGTATTTT
>DATAGL010000897.1:0-6769 GCA_036263755.1 Chitinophagaceae bacterium
GGACGCAGCGGGCAATGCTTCCTCCGGAGCCGAAAAGAAAGAAGAAAGCAGCCGACCTGCGCCGCAGGGCATCGTAGCCCGGCAGAACTTTAATGAAACCGCTTTCTTTTATCCCGACTTGCGCACCGATGCCGCCGGCAATATTACTTTTTCGTTCACCACCCCGGAAGCCCTGACCCGCTGGAAACTGCAGGCCCTGGCCCATACCCGCGACCTTGCCTTCGGCTACAGCCGGCAGGAGATCGTTACCCAGAAAGAACTGATGGTGCAGCCCAATCTTCCCCGCTTCCTGCGCCAGGGCGACCGGATGGAGCTGCCGGTTAAAGTGGTGAACCTTTCGGGGAAAGAACTGACCGGGCAGGTGGAGCTGCAGCTGACTGATGCCGCCACGGGGAACTCCGTGGACGGCTGGTTCGTCAACGCCTTTCCTAACCAGTACTTTACCGTGGCCGCCGGGGGCAGCGAGGTGGTCCGCTTCCCGATGGAAGTACCGCATCAGTTTCAGGGCGTGCTGCAATGGAAGGTGATTGCCCGCTCCGACAGTCTTTCCGACGGGGAAGCATCGGCCCTGCCCGTGCTGACCAACCAGGTGCTGGTGACCGAAACCCTGCCCCTGCCAGTGCGCGGGACCGGCACCCAAACATTTCGGTTCGAAAAGCTGCTGAACAACACCAGCGAGACCCTGCAGCACCAGGCCCTTACGGTGGAGTTTACTTCCAACCCCGCCTGGTATGCGGTGCAGGCGCTCCCCTACCTGGCCGAGCCTAAGAACGAATCCTCCGAAGCGGCCTGGAACCGCTTCTATGCCAATGCCCTGGCGGCACATATCGCCCGGTCCGCACCCCGCGTGCGGGCGGTATTCCAGCAATGGAAAGACCGCGATACCGCCGCCCTGCTGTCGAACCTGCAAAAGAACGAAGAACTCAAATCGGCCCTCCTGCAGGAAACCCCCTGGGTACTGGAAGCCCGCACCGAAGCAGAGCAGAAACGCAACCTGGCCGTTCTGTTCGACCTCGTCCGGCTGGGCACCGAACTTCAGGCTGCCTTTGAAAAAGTAAAAAGTGCTCAGGCGCCCAACGGAGGCTTTGTCTGGTTTCCCGGCGGGCCGGACGATCCCCAGATGACCCGCCATATCGTGGCCGGCATCGGTCACCTCCGGAAACTGGGTGCGCTACCGAAAGAGCTGGCCCCGGGCCTGGACCGTATCGTGGCGGCCGCCCTGCCCTACCTCGACAAGCGGGTGCAGGAACGGTACCAGCAGCTGCTGAAATCGAAAGCCGATCTCAAAAAGCAGGCACCCGAAATGGACGTCCTGCACTATCTCTATACCCGGAGTTTTTATCCGGAGGTACCCGTGGCCAACGGCGCAAAAGCGGCCTACGCCTATTACCTCAGCCAGGCGAAAACGCAGTGGACGAACCGGACGAAATACGGGCAGGGACTGGTGGCGCTGGTCCTGCACCGCAGCGGTGAGGTTGCCACGGCAAAAGCAGTACTGCGCTCGCTGAAGGAAACTTCGATCGTGCACGAGGAGCTGGGCCGGTACTGGAAAGAAAATGATTACGGCCGCGGCTGGTACTGGTGGCAGGCACCGGTGGAAACCCAGAGCCTGCTGGTGGAAGCATTTGCCGAAGCCGGAGGGGATGCGGCCACAGCCGACGAGCTGCGCACCTGGCTGCTGAAGAACAAGCAAACCAACCGCTGGCGCACGTCCAAAGCCACGGCGGAGGCCTGTTACGCGCTGCTGCTGCAGGGTACCGACTGGCTGGCGGCTGCTCCTTCGGTGACGGTACAGCTGGGAGCGGTCACCGTGAACTCTGCTGCGGAAAAGACCGAGGAAGGCACCGGGTATTTCCGGCACCGCATCGAAGGGGCACGGGTGCAGCCTGCCATGGGCGATATCCGCGTGTCGGTGCTGCCGGCCCCTGCTACCGGCACCGCGGCGCCTACTGCCACCAGTTGGGGGGCCGTGTACTGGCAGTATTTTGAAGACATGAATGCGGTTACGGCGGCGGCCACGCCCCTGCAGCTGAAGAAGCAGCTGTTCGTGGAACGGGCCACCGACCGCGGGCCGGTCCTGAGCCCGTTAACGGAAGGCATGGCCCTCAAAGTGGGCGACAAGGTGAAGGTGCGCATCGAGCTCCGTACCGACCGGTCCATGGAGTACCTGCACCTGAAGGACATGCGCTCCTCTTCCTTTGAGCCGGTGAACGTGCTGAGCGGCTACCGCTGGCAGGGAGGACTCGGGTACTACGAATCCACTACCGACCTGGCCACTTCCTTTTTTATTCACCACCTGCCCAAAGGAACCTTTGTATTTGAATACCCCGTGTTCGTGCAGCATGCCGGCACGTTTACCAACGGCATCACCACGATCCAAAGCCTGTATGCGCCGGAGTTCTCCGCGCATTCGGAGGGCGTGCCGGTTCGTGTGGAGTAAGGAACGTTCGAATGGGTGTTGACACGTTGGTCAGTGGACAAGTTGACCGGAAGCTGCAGGCATTTTGCCTGCAGCTTTTTTGTGGGGCAGTGTTCTGGTTGAGCAACACGGTTTCACGCAAAGCCGCAAAGAAGCGCAAAGACGCAAAGAAATCTTTTCGCCATTGTGCGAAACAACCGCAAGCGATAAACTATATACGAACGGAAACCAATCGTAAATCGTCAATCGTCAATCGTAAATTTGACGATGCATTCCGACGTTTTGATCATCGGCCAGGGTATTTCCGGTACCATGCTCGGCTGGTTCCTTCAAAAGGAAGGGATCTCCTTTCGCGTGCTGGATGAGCGCAGGGAAAATGCCCCGTCGCAGGTGGCGGGCGGCATCATCAACCCGGTAACCGGGCGCAAGTACCATTACAGCTGGATGATTGAAACGATCATGCCCTTTGCCGTAAAAACGTACGGGGAGCTGGGCCGTTTCCTCGACTGTGAGCTGATCCGGCAGAAGGACGCCATCGAGTTTTTCCCGAATGTGGCCATGCGCGATGCCTTTATCGACCGGATGGCGGAAAACGACACCTACCTGTCCTCCTATCCCGACCAGAATCACTTCAACCAGTATTTCCATTATGCGCACGGCTGCGGCCTTATTCGCCCCGCCTATGTAGCTGACCTGCAGCTGACGATCGAGCGCTGGGGCAGGTACCTGGAGGGGGAAGGAAGGCTGCACGCGGACCGGTTTGCCTGGGAACACCTGGAACTGCGGCCGGAAGGAGTGCGTTACCGGGAGTTCTCGGCAGATAAAATCATTTTCTGCGACGGCATCGCCTCCCTGCAGCATCCCATTTTTGCGGCCCTTCCCTTCGCTCCCAGCAAGGGAGAAGCGCTGCTGATCGAAGCACCGGAACTTACCAACGAACACATCTTCAAAAGAGGAATGCTCCTGGCGCCGCTGAGCGCCAAAGGCTGCTTCTGGGTAGGATCCTCCTACCAGTGGAAATACGAACACGCCGAACCTACGGAAGCTTTTATCAAGGGCATGAAAGCCCACCTCGACGACTGGATGAAAGTGCCGTACACGATTACCGCGCACAAGGCGGCCCTGCGTCCTTCCACGCTGGAACGCCGGCCCTTCGTGGGCCTGCACCCGCATTTCCCGGCTGCCGGCCTGCTGAACGGCATGGGCACCAAGGGCACTTCGCTGGCCCCTTTCTTTGCGCAAGAGCTGGCCCGGCACCTGGCCGGGGGAGCACCCATCACCCCGGAGGCAGATGTGGCCCGGTTCCGTAAAATACTTGCCCGGTAATCCGCGCCAATAGCTAATTTGCGCCCCTCAAGAACCCCTGCATGGAGGAAACCAAAGAGCCCCAGTACGTTATTCCGGCCCGCTACCGGCGCATGGAAAACTCGCACATTATATTCTGGCTGCTGAAAGATGTGGCCTGGTGCATGATCTGGAAAGTGCTCGGGCTGATCATGATCGTACCCACGCTTACCATCTCGATCCTCATTGCCTGGCGCACCCGCAGCCTGCGCTCCGAGCTGGCCCATAACCTGGCCATCTCCTTCTGGATCACGGCCAACTCCTACTGGATGATCTCCGAGTTCTTCGGCTTCGACGAAGCCCCTGTCTGGAAAGGCATCGAGGGCAAGCACCTGGCGATCATTCCCTTTGCCATCGGGCTGCTGATCCTGCTCTGGTATTACCTGCTGGTGAAGCCGAAGGAGCATGCGGAGCTGGCGACGATGTAAGAGTTTGTGGTTTGGGGTTTGGAGTTGGTGGTTGGGATGACGGGATTTTGTTTGGCGCAGAGCTAAGGAGGAAAGGAGGACAGGGAGAAAGAAGTCCTTTGCTCCTTTTCTCCTTAGCTCTGCGCGCAACCCTGCTCCGATCCAAAAGATATTTCAAAACCGGAATGCCTGACTCCAAACTCCAAACCCCAAACCCCAAACATTTCCATCGTTCCATATCTTTGCCCCACTTTTTGCCTTTACCTTTTAACTTTTGACTTACCTATGTATCGTTCTCATACCTGCGGCGAATTACGGATGGAACATGTGGGCACTTCAGTTACCCTGGCGGGCTGGGTGCAGACCGTGCGGAAGTTCGGCTCCATCACTTTTGTTGACCTGCGCGACCGGTACGGCATCACACAGCTGCTTTTCGGCGAACAGCTGAATGAAAAGCTCGACAACAGCCCGCTGGGCCGCGAATTCGTGATCCAGGCCAAAGGCCGGGTATCGGAAAGGTCCAGCAAGAACAACAACATCGCCACCGGTTCCATCGAGATCATCGTGGATTCGTTCAGCGTGCTGAATAAATCGGCCGTGCCGCCTTTCACCATCCAGGACGACACCGACGGCGGCGATGACCTGCGGATGCGCTACCGCTACCTCGACCTGCGCCGCAACGCCGTCAAGCGCAACCTCGAGCTGCGCTATGCCGTAAACCGCGCCACCCGCGACTACCTGCACCAGAACGGCTTCATGGATATTGAAACGCCTTTCCTCATCAAGTCCACACCCGAAGGCGCCCGCGACTTCGTGGTGCCTTCCCGCATGAATGCCGGCCAGTTCTACGCCCTGCCGCAATCGCCCCAGACCTTCAAGCAGCTGCTGATGGTGAGCGGGTACGACCGGTACTACCAGATCGTCAAATGCTTCCGTGACGAAGACCTGCGTGCCGACCGGCAGCCGGAATTCACGCAGATCGACTGCGAAATGGCCTTTGTAGAGCAGGAGGACATCCTGAACATGTTCGAAGGACTGATCAAGTATATTTTCAAGCAGGTAAAAGGAATCGATTATACCGATGCTGTTCCCCGCATGACCTGGGAAGACGCCATGTGGCAGTACGGCAACGACAAGCCCGACATCCGCTTCGGCATGACCGTAGCCAACCTGAAGGTCCCCCCCACGGTGTTTGCCGACAAGCAGGCCGGTATGAGCGCCTCCCCCATTGCCGGCGGCCCGACGGGCTTTGGCGTGTTCGACAATGCGGAAACCGTGGTGGCTATTGCCGTGCCCGGCGCGGCGGAATATACCCGCAAGCAGCTCGACGAGCTGACCGACTGGGTAAAGCGGCCGCAGATCGGCATGCAGGGCCTGGTGAACATCCGGTGCAATGCCGACGGTACCTTTAAAAGCTCGGTAGATAAATTCTTCAATGAAGAGCAGCTGAAAGCCATTGCCGCCTATACCGGCGCACAGTCCGGCGACCTCGTGCTGATCCTGGCCGGCGCCGAAGAACGCACCCGCAAGGCAGCCTCCGAGCTCCGCCTTGAAATAGGCGAGCGCCTTGGCCTGCGGAAGAAGGATGAGTACCGGCTGCTGTGGGTCCTTGATTTCCCCCTGTTTGAATACGACGAGGAAGGCAACCGCTGGGTCGCCCGGCACCACCCCTTCACTTCACCCAAGCCCACGCAGATCGAAACGATGATCCGCAACAACCCGGTCATTGAAAATGCCGCGGAATACCTGGCCCATCCGTATGCCGGCATCAAGGCCAATGCCTACGACATGGTGCTGAACGGGAACGAGATCGGCGGCGGCTCCATCCGGATCTTCCAGCGGGAGCTGCAGGAAAAGATGTTCGCCGCCCTGGGCATGAGCCCGGAAGAGGCGCTGCACAAGTTCGGTTTCCTGCTGGGCGCCTTTGAATACGGCGCCCCCCCGCACGGAGGCATCGCCTTTGGTTTCGACCGCCTCTGCGCCCTCCTGGGCGGCTCGGAAAGCATCCGCGACTTCATCGCCTTCCCCAAGAACAACAGCGGCCGCGACGTCATGCTCGATGCCCCGAGCACGATCGACGAGCAGCAGCTGGTGGAACTTCATATCGGCCTGAAGGAAAGTTGAGCAGTGGAGTAGTTGAACAGTTTACAAGTTCACTGGTTTACAAGTTGGCTTAGACCTGTAGCTGCCGGTTAAGCCAATACCTCAACCGGATCGTGGTGAAAATTACCATCCAGAGAAGACTAACTTGTAAACTTGTGAACTTGTAAACTGTTCAACTTCGCGATAAACCCTTAACGTTCCCTTCTCTATTCCGGGTACATTTCTTGAGTATACAGAGCGATATTTTTCACCATGAAAACGATCCTCTATATACTGATGAGCATGAACCTTTTTTCTTCCTGCCAGAAGGCGGAAAGCAGAACGGATACGCCCGTTGTACAAACGGAGGCCGCCACGAAAATGAACGTGGCATACGGTCCGGATTCCGCCCAGCGCATGGATGTGTACCTGCCTGCGGGGCGCACCGCCGCTTCCACTCCTTCGATTGTATTGATCCACGGCGGCGGCTGGAACAGCGGCAGCCGGCGCGAATTCG
>DATAGL010000898.1:0-3462 GCA_036263755.1 Chitinophagaceae bacterium
CGACGCACTGTACGAGGCCCTGCCGCAGCTGAATAAATATTTCCGGCTCCTCTACCAGATGGCGCTGGCCAATAACCTTCGCCGCATCCATAAAACCATTGCCCATACGGCGGAGGAACACTACCTGCAGTTCCTTGAGCAGTTCCCTTCGCTGGAGCAGCGTGTGCCCCAATACATGATCGCTTCCTACCTGGGCATCACGCCCGAGTTCCTGAGCCGCATCCGCCGGCGCCGGGCGCAAAATCATTGACCTGGTTCAACCGGATTTCCTGTACCAGGTCATTGGAAGCCCCCGGGTCCCGGGTCTAGTTTTACAGTAAAAAAGAAATGAATGCTGAACGGTCCCTGCGCATCCTGCGCCTTGATTCCAGTGCCCGCTCCGAAGCTTCGCTGAGCCGCCGGCTCACCGGCCTGCTGATCGAAAAACTGTCCCTCCTGCAGCCGGCCCTGGTTACCGAACGTCCGCTGGCCGAAGTGCCCCTGCTCAATGAAGCCGCCGTGACCGGCATGTTCCTGCCGGCGGAAAAAAGAACCATTGCACATTACGAAGCCCTCACCCCTTCCGACATCCTGATCGCCGAACTGCGGCAGTCCGATGTGCTGGTGATCGGGGCGCCGGTGTACAATTTTTTCCTTCCGGCTGCCCTGAAAGCCTATATTGACCAGGTAGTGCGCTTCGGGGTTACGTTCCGCTTAGGGGCTTCCGGGGCACAGGGGTTGCTCCCGGCACTGAAGGCCTATGTGATCATCACATCCGAAGGAACGGAGTACAACAGCGCGGTGGAATTCGGCTCCCGCTACCTGCGTTTTGTTTTGAACTACATCGGCATCTCCGATGTGCATTTCATTGATGCCACAAATACGGCGGAAAGAGGGAGGGAAGCGGTGGAAACGGCAGCAGCGCACCGGATGGATGCGCTGCTGCAGGCAACGGAACAGGCCGCCTGAATTATAAGACTTTGTTATACCCTAGGCTGCAAACAGGGGGAGGGCCGTGCGGATCCGCTGCACTGTTTCCGCTTTTCCGAGCACCTCGGCAATGGTGAATACGGGAGGGCCGAATTTGCCGCCGACCAGCATGATGCGCAGGGGCAGCTGCAGCTCGCCGGGCTTGATGCCGGCCGATGCGGCGGCTGATTTAAAGCTTTCTTCCAGGGGGCCGGCGTTCCATTCGGTGGTCCCTTCCAGCTGCCCGGCAAAGCTTTCAAAAAAGGCGGTCTTTGCGGCGTTCCATTTCGGTTTTACGGCGGCTACATCAAAGGCAGCCGGCGCGGTGAAAAAGAATTGGGCCTGCTCGCGGAAATCGCCGAGCAGCGTGCAGCGGTCCTTGACCAGGTCGATCACGGTGTGCAGGCGCTGCGGGTCGGCCTGCACGCCGGAAGCAGCAAGTATTTCGGTCACCGCCGGCAGCAGCACTTCTGCCGGGCTTCGCTTGATCCATTCGTGATTGAACCATTTCGCTTTTTCAAAATCAAACTTCGCTCCGCCCTTGTGTACTTTTTCAATCGAGAACCGCTCTACCAGTTCTTCCAGGCTGAACAGCTCCTGGTCGGTGCCGTCGTTCCAGCCCAGCAGCGCCAGCAGGTTGACAAAGGCCTGCGGCAGGAAGCCCCGCTCGCGGAACCCTTCCGTGGTTTCCCCGCTCTTCGGATCGGTCCAGTTCATCGCAAAAACCGGGAAGCCGTATTTGGCGCCATCACGTTTGCTCAGCTTGCCGCTGGGCCCGAGGATCAGGGGCAGGTGTGCCCATTGCGGCATGCGGTCGGCCCAGCCCAGGTAGCGCCACAGGAGCAGGTGCACCGGGGCCGAAGGCAGCCATTCCTCGCCGCGGAAGGCATGCGAGATCTCCATCAGGAAATCATCCACAACCACGGCCAGGTGATAGGTAGGCATGCCATCTGCTTTCAGCAGCACCTTATCGTCGACGGTGCCGGTATCGAACGACACTTCGCCGCGGATCATATCGGTAAAGGAAACGGTTTCTCCTTCGGGCATCCGGATGCGGATCACATGCGGGGTGCCGGCTTCCAGCAGGGCTGTTGTTTCATCTGCAGAAAGGGTGAGCGAGTTGCGCATCTGTCCGCGCACGGTGGCATCATATTGCGGGCTCGGGTTTTCGTCGCTGCGCAGGCGCGTGCGCATGGCTTCGAGTTCCTCCGCCGTATCAAATGCATAGTACGCATTTCCCTGCTGCACGAGCTGCTCCGCGTATTGGCGGTATTGCGCTTTGCGCTCGCTCTGCCGGTAGGGACCAAAGGAGCCGCCGGCCTTTGTGCTTTCATCGGGCACGAGCCCGCACCACTGCAGCGTTTCAAAAATATAGTCTTCCGCGCCCGGTACGAACCGGCTTTGATCGGTATCCTCAATGCGCAGCACAAAGGTGCCTCCGTGCTTGCGGGCGAACAGGTAATTGTACAGAACGGTGCGTACCCCGCCTAAGTGCAGGCCGCCCGTGGGACTGGGTGCAAAGCGCACCCGGATATTTTGAGCCATGACGCGAAATTAGGAATTGGGAATCAGGAATATGGAATTAGGGATCGCTTGCTTTTGAACCACGAAGGCATAAAGGAGTACGAAGAAGAAAGAACCGAAGACTGACTCTGCAGATGCAGCGTACAGGCACATTTGCTTTGCGCCGCTGCGTTCCTTTGCGTCTTTGCGTGCAACCCCTCCGCCGGAGCTAAGGAATGTCGAACAAGGAATGACGATTGAAGAATGATGACGGAAGGCTAAATCGTACACCGTACATCGTACACCGTAAATCGTACATTCGTTTCGTGCACCGCTACTTCGTTAAAACAAACTGGATCGTACGAAAGCTGTTTCCGCGCTATATCTGGCGATTGCCGAAAGGAAGCAGGACCATCTACCTGACCTTCGATGACGGGCCCCACCCGGAAGCCACGCCGTTTGTGCTGGACCTGTTGCAGCAGTACGGAGCGAAGGCCACGTTCTTCTGTACCGGCAATAACGCCGAAGCCTATCCCGAACTCATCGCGCGCATCCGCGCCGAGGGCCACAGTATCGGCAATCATACTTACGATCACCCCAACGGCTGGGATACCGAGGAGGAGGCCTATCTGGAAAATGTTGCCCGGGCAGCGCAGCTGCTTCCCGGCCGCCTGTTCCGCCCGCCATACGGAAGGATCCGGGCCGGCCAGGCGCGGCGGCTGGCAGAGGCAATGGGGGTGGCGCAACCCAGAATTATCATGTGGGATGTGCTCAGCTGCGATTTTGATACCGGCCTGACACCGGAGCAATGCCTGTGCTTTGTCAACAGGAATTATGAAGACGGATCGATCGTGGTGTTTCATGACAGCGCGAAGGCGCTGCCGCGGTTACGGTATGCCCTGTCCGGGGCAATCCGGAAGATGGCGGAGGAGGGATTCCGGTTCGACCGGATCGTGGAGGAAAGGCTCTGAAATAGTTAGGGCCGGGGTAGAAACCCTGGCCCGTTTTTAA
>DATAGL010000899.1:0-3021 GCA_036263755.1 Chitinophagaceae bacterium
CGGCTCCGGAAAAAGTATGTTCATGCGATATCTCTGGATTGCATGTTCGGTTGAACCACGAGGTAAAATACCAATTTATATCGAATTAAGAAAGTATAACGATATTACAGATGGTGATTTTGTAACTTATATCTTCAACAGCGTTGTTGACAATCCTGATGTAGAGACACGTCAATTGTTCGATCGTGCTATAAAAGAAGGGCAATTTATTTTTATATTTGATGTTTACGACGAAATAAAGCGATCAAAGCGTGTCGATTGCGAAAAGACAATATTAGATTTTGGTCAGACTGATAATGTAACAGTAGTTTCTGGACGTCCGGACGATACATATCTTGCATGGCAAATTTTCTCTTTGTACGAGATGATGCCTCTTTCCCTGGAACAGACAGTAAAGTTGATAGAAAATATCGATTTTGATAAAGTGGTAAAACGGAAATTTACTTCACAACTAAAAAAACATCTATACCAATATCATACCGACTTAGCATCACGACCACTGCTTGCCACAATGATGCTTTTGACGTTCAGTTCTTTCGCAGAAATTCCTGACAAAATACACGTTTTCTATGATCAAGCCTTTGATACTTTGTTTTCTAGGCATGACGCGACCAAAGAGGCATTAGAAGGGAAAGAAAAACGGATTATTCGATAGATGTTTTTAAGAAGTACTTCTCTCTGTTCTGTCTCTTGACTTATCATGATATGAAGAACGATTTCTCCGAGGGAGAGATACTCGAAACAATACGAAAGGTTGGAAAGCTGGAGAATACAGGAATTCAAGCTGAGGAGATGATGCACGATATTCTGGATGCTGTTTGCTTATTGCAAAAAGATGGTCTGAAGTATGTTTTCAGTCATAGATCCTTTCAGGAATATTTTACAGCCTATAGCTTGGCCAGACTGCCGGAGGAGAAAGTGTCTGCGCTCATCAAACGGTTTTCTGAGAGAACGGCCGATAACGTGATACCGATGTTGTTTGATATGAATAGCAACTTGGTTGTGCGTGTGTTTTTGAATGAGGCATTGAAAGACTACGTAAAAAGCACCTCTCACATTGACCCAAAGTCTTTTGATATTATAGAGTTTTTAAAATGCCTGAAGATGGATTTATTTATTCAATATCTTTCCAAGGATGGTCACGACCCAGTCATTATAGTTTCACCGTTTTTTCCTCGATCGGTACTGGGGATCGTTAGGGATATAGCATTGCGTTTATACCCAGAGTGTAGAGGAAACTACGATCCAACAGTACAAGCAACGGACGGAAAAACCTACAATAGTAAAATCGATGCAGTTAACTTTCGGGACGATATTGTGTCAATGGTATCTGGTCATATGCCAGGACCAACCGCTACTTTCATTTATCAAGACGGCGCAATTAAGATGAGTCGTAGAAGCAAGAAGCAGAAGGGTAGAACTCTTGAAATTGCGGACGTTTCTACTGCAGCACGTGTTGCTAGCTTTAACCGATGGTTGGCTCAATCAGAACTAAAGTCTTTCATGGGAACTGAGCATCACGCGCCAGTAAAGCTTTCGACTCGGATACAGCGAGAGATGCTACAAAAAGAGAAGACCATGGCTGAAATACTTGATCTTTAAATTAGCTAGTTAATTGTCTGAACAGTCTCTTTCTATCAATTATTTCGAATTTCATAGTAGATCTTAAAAGATAGGCACAAATAAGTTGGCAATAAATCGTTCACCCTATACTATATACGGAGAACCATTGAGGATTGCATGCGATCGATATACTCTGTAATATTAAAATCTCTGGTCTGAAACCCTTTACGCGCTGGCAGGAGGAAGATTAGTTGCTTCGCAGGAGATGTGGCCAATCGTCGGCTTGGCTTGAAATTAATGCGTCCGCGCCGTCCCACTCACCCGCCAAACCACCTTCCCCACATCATCTGACACCAACAACGCCCCGGTCTTGTCCAAAATCACCCCCACCGGCCGCCCCTGCGCCTTCTCCTCCGCGCTGAGGAAGCCGGTGAGCACGTCCACCGGCTGGCCCGCGGGCTTGCCGTCCTGGAAGGGCACGTAGATCACCTTGTAGCCGCTCTTCGGGCGGCGGTTCCATGAGCCGTGCTGGGCCACGAACAGGCCGCTCTGCCAGGAATCGGGCAGGTTCGCGCCCATCGAGAAGGCGATGCCCAGCGACGCCGTGTGGGTGCCCACCCCGTAGTCCGGCGTGATCGCCTTGGCGACGAGGTCGGGCCGGGGCGGCTGCACGCGCTCGTCGACAGTCTTGCCCCAGTAGGAATAGGGCCAGCCGTAGAAGCCGCCGTCCCGCACGCTCGTGACGTAGTCGGGCACGAGGTCGCTGCCGATCTCGTCGCGCTCGTTCACCGCCGTCCAGAGGGCGCCGGTCTTCGGCTCGAAGGCGAGGCCGTTGGGGTTGCGCAGGCCCGTCGCGAACTCGCGCATCGCCTTCGTCGCGATCGTGTACTCCCAGATCGCGGCGCGGCCCTTCTCCAGCTCCAGGCCGTTCTCGGCCACGTTGCTGTTCGAGCCGACGGTGACGAAGAGCCTTTGGCCGTCTGGGCTCGCGATGACGTTCTTGGTCCAGTGGTGATTGATGCCGGCGGGCAGGTCGACGACCTTCTCCGGGGTGGCGGTGATCTCGGTCTGGCCGGGCTGGTAGGGCACCTTCACCAGCGCGTCGGCATTGGCGACGTAGAGGTCGCCGCCCACCAGCGCCATGCCGAAGGGCGAGTGCAGGCCTTTCAGGAAGACGTGGCGCTCCTCGGCGACGCCGTCGCCGTCCTTGTCGCGCAGGAGCATGATGCGGTCGGGGCTCGGCACGCCGGCGCCGGCCATGCTCTTCACCTTGTCGGCGACCCAATCGGCGATGCCGGTGGAGGGATCGTCGGTCTTCGGCTTGTTGGCCTCGGCCACCAGCACGTCGCCGTTGGGCAGGAGGTGGAGCCAGCGGGGATGGTCGAACCCTTCCGCGAAGGCCGCGACCTGCAGCCCCTGCGCGGCCTGCGGCTTGGCGCCGTTCGCCCAGCGCTCGAC
>DATAGL010000900.1:0-3056 GCA_036263755.1 Chitinophagaceae bacterium
AGGCGCAACGGTTCTTGACCTCGGCGGACAAAGCACCCGCCCGGGTAGCGAACGGGTACCGGAAGCGGAGGAAAGGGCGCGTGTGGTGCCGGCCATTGCAGCCCTGCACCGGCGCTGGCCGGAAGTCCTGCTTTCGGTGGACACCTTTTACGGTTCCGTAGCCCGTGCAGCCGTGGAGGCCGGGGCCGGAATGGTGAACGATATCAGCGCCGGCCGGTTTGATCCGGAGCTGTTGCCCGCGGTGGCCGCGCTGGGGGTGCCGTATGTGCTGATGCATATGAAAGGCAATCCGGGGACGATGCAGCAGGAAGCGGTGTATGAAGATGTGGTGCTGGAGGTGTTTGACGCGCTGAACCGCGACCTGTACCGGCTCCGCCAGATGGGCATCCGTGATATCCTGGTGGATCCGGGCTTCGGGTTTGCCAAAACGATCCGGCATAATTTCCAGCTCCTGAAAAACCTCTCCTTTTTCACTCAGTTGAATGCGCCTTTGCTGGTGGGACTATCCCGGAAAGCGACCGTTTACAAAACCCTGGACATCCCGCCTGAAGAAGCCGTGGACGGGACTACGGTCCTGCATACCCTGGCCCTGCAGCAGGGCGCCTTGCTCTTGCGTGTGCACGATGTGCGGCCGGCTATGGAGGCCATCCGCCTGTACGAGGCCCTGCAAAAAGCATAAAGGCAACCCGGAGGTTGCCTTTATAAACTGCTTCGAGCGGTGGTGCCGTTCCCGGTAAATTTTTGCGGATTTCGTACAGGATTGGATTTCAGAACGGGCAATGGATAGGTGGAAATAGCAAGCAATACAACAGTGGTTCGGTGTAACGAGGATGTTTGGACTAAAAACGGAGCCTTTGCGTATTCAGCAGGAGGATTAAAAAAGCTCATACCCGGGGGTATGAGCTGCAATATGGGGATAATTTGTTAGAAATCCAATTAATGGTTGTGCCCGGTGTGGTCGCCGCTGTCCAGGTTATGCGCCTGGGGTGGTGCCTGGGCTCCGGCGGGCGGAGGGGGCGGCGTGCTGCTTACCGACAGGATCTGTACGTCGAACATCAGGTGTTCAAAAGGCTTGATATCGGGAGAAGGCGGGTTACCGCCATAGGCCAGCGAAGACGGAATATACATCCGGGCCCGGGCTCCCTGGCTCAGCGCGCGGAGGCCTTCTTCAAACCCGGGAATGGAGCCGCCGGCGCCGATCTGAACGGTCAGCGGATCGGTATGTCCGAACTTGGGGTCCATGTTGGAATCAAAGGTTTTGCCGCTGAACGAAGTGCCGGTATACATCAGGCTTACAAATTTGCCGGAATCAACCCTGGGCCCGGTACCGGGCTGGGTGATCTGAACATAGGTGCCGCGGCCGGTCTTCTGGGCCTGGACATTGTTCTTCGACAGGTACTGCTGTACGGAAGCATCTTCGTTTTTCAGCCGGCTGAGCATTTCTTTTTCTTCATCGGCCTGGGCTTCCTGTGCGGTCTTGAATACTTTCAGCACTTTGATGGTTGTGACGATCTTGTCGCCTTTTTTGAACTGGGGCGGAAGCTGCTGTCCGCGGGCCATGAAGGTATCCACCATCTGCACGGCGTACAGGCTGTCGCCTTCTTTCAGCAGGGGAAATACTTCCGATACATCATAGGGCTGTGAACCCGGCTGCAGGGGGAAAATCACCGGGGATTTATCATACGTAGTGTTCAGCACACTGTCGTTCAGTTTTACCATGAAGTTGATCTTCAGGAAATTGCCGGGCAGGGCCTTGGTGCCTCCGTCCTTGCTGAACAGCTTGTACGGCATGCCGCCCTTCGTTTTTTTGAAATCCACCTGGTTACAGCTGCTGACCAGGAGTCCTGCCGCCAGTACGCTGAAAGCACATTTAACTAATTGCATTGTTACGTGTTTAAGATAATTGAGAACTGTTTTCTTTTATGGCTTGCTTGAATTTGTGAATCGTGCGGTCCAGGGATTCCGAATCCCGGCCACCGGAAGCATTGAAGTGGCCTCCTCCCTGGAAATAGCTGCGGGCGAAGGTATTGCAGTCGAAGTTGCCCTTGCTGCGGAATGACCATTTCCGCTCTTCATCGCGGTCGATGACCAGGCCCACCAGTTTAATGCCCTGGATGGATAAAGGATAATTCACCAGGCCTTCTGTGTCCCCGGTTTTGATCTCGTAGCGCAGCAGGTCGGTTTTAGGGATATAAACCAGGGCCGTATTAAGCTGGTAATCGATTTCCATCCGGTTGGAAAGCACATGGCCTAGGAAGCGCAGCCGGTTTTCGAGGAAATTGTCGTACAGCGCTTCATGCACGCGGGTATGTTCCAGTCCCTGTTCTTTCAGGTAAGCCACCATGTGGTGCACCGAAGCATGGGTGGAAGAAAAGCGGAAAGAGCCGGTATC
Source organism: Chitinophagaceae bacterium (assembly GCA_036263755.1). Classification (GTDB taxonomy): domain Bacteria; phylum Bacteroidota; class Bacteroidia; order Chitinophagales; family Chitinophagaceae; genus Flavisolibacter. The sequence continues at coordinate 2,393 of DATAGL010000900.1, forward strand.
GGCCACCACGCCGGCATACAGGCACTCGGCTATGTATTTATTGATCTTGTCACGGTGACCGGACTGCACGATAAAATCATACACCATTTCGCAGGTGGAGCTTTTGGCCGTATTGGAACTGCCATAGGCGAAAAAAGCGGAATCGGGTTCCTGGTGGTGATCGATGAGGATGCGCTCGGCCTTCAAAGTGGAAAGCTTTGTGGCCAGGCTTTTCGTGCGGCCCATATGATTGAAGTCGAGGCAGAACATCCAGTCGCAACGGTCCAGGAAGGCGTCGGCCTCTCCTTTGTTGAGCTCGTAATCGGTCACGCTTTCGGTTCCTTCCATCCAGTCGAGCCAGCGCGCCCAGTTGGTGGGCGAGATCACCCGCACTTCATGGCCGAACTGGCGCAGGAAGTGGTACAGGCCCAGTGTGGAGCCCATGGCGTCGGCGTCGGGCTTCTGGTGCATGGTGATACCGACCGTGCGGGGCCGGGTCAACTGGTCGTATAAGGCAGAGATGGGCTGCATAAATGGTGGCAAAAGTAGGCGAAAGTTGCCAGTTCGCGCCGGCGGGCAGGTTCATTTAGGATTTTCTTGCAGGGGCCCGTCTTTTACCCGTAGTCTTTATCAAAACAAGCCCGGCAGGCTGGCGGAAAAGGATTGCCTGTTTCTTTTCCGGTAA
>DATAGL010000901.1:0-2152 GCA_036263755.1 Chitinophagaceae bacterium
CCCTGCCCGATGCCGAAGGAAAAGTGCTGTACGTCTGGTTCGACGCCCCCATCGGTTATATTTCCGCCACGAAGCAGTGGGCGCTGAATACGGGAAAGGACTGGAAGCCTTACTGGACCGATCCCGAAACAAAGCTGGTGCACTTCATCGGCAAGGACAATATCGTATTCCACTGCATCATCTTCCCGGCCATGCTGAAGCTGCGGGGCTACATACTGCCCGACAATGTACCGGCCAATGAATTCATGAACCTCGAAGGGGATAAGATGAGCACCAGCCGCAACTGGAAGCTGGATATGCAGGACTTTATCGATGACTTTATCAAAAAAGAAAACGGCGGCCCGCAGATGGCCGATGCCCTGCGTTATTACCTGACCACCATCCTGCCCGAATCGAAGGACAGCGAATTCACCTGGAAAGGCTTCCAGGAAGCGGTGAACGGGGAGCTGGTCAACAAGTTCGGCAACTTCGTGAACCGCACCTTCGTGCTCATGCACAAGCTGTGCGGCGGCAAAGTGCCGAAGTTCCATAACGACGCCATCGACGAACAGGACAAGGGACTGATCACCGAGATCGGCATTGTCAAGGGAAAGGTGGAGGAACTGCTGGAAAGCTATAAGTTCCGCGACGCCCTATTTGAAGTGATCATGCTTTCCGACACGGCCAACAAGTACATGCAGCGCAAAGAGCCCTGGATCAAAGCGAAGCAGACCGAAGCCGACGGTACCGTGTCTCCGGCAGCGCAGATCCAGATCGACAATTGCCTGCACCTCTGCCTGCAGCTCTGTGCCAACCTGGCCATCCTGGTCAATCCCTTCCTGCCCAACACGGCGCGCAAGATGCTGCACCTGATGAAGGTGGTGGATAAAATACTGGACTGGGAAAATGCCGGAAGCATGAAGCTGCTCAGCGTAGGCTATTCGCTGCGCGCCCCCGAGCTCCTGTTCCGGAAGATCGAGGACGCGGAAGTGGCCGCGCAGGTAGCGAAATTGCAGGCGGCTGCCGGGGTCCGGGAAGGAGCTGCCGAAAGCCAGGGAGCGGCTCCAGCCGGATCGGTAGCTTCACCAGCGCAAACGGCAGCCGGCGCTCCCGAGGCACCGGCCCAGGCGCCGGCGCTCAAATCCGAAATACAGTTCGACGACTTCGCCAAAATCGACCTGCGTGTCGGCACGATCGTAACGGCTGAAAAAGTGGAAAAGGCCGATAAGCTGCTGAAGCTGCAGGTGGACCTGGGCTTTGAAACGCGCACCATCGTATCCGGCATCGCCCAGCATTTCGACCCTACCACGCTTTCCGGCCAGCAGGTGATCGTAGTGGTGAACCTGGCCCCCCGGAAAATGCGCGGCATCGAATCCCAGGGCATGATCCTGCTGGCCGAGCAGCCCGGCGGAAAGCTGATCTTCGTCCGCCCCGACCCGGCCGCAGTCAACGGTTCGGAGGTCCGGTAAAGAAAAAATTGAACTGCCCGGTTACGGCAAAGCTGATGGTGTTGACTCACTAACAGCTTTTTTTATGTACCGGAAGAAAAACACCATCCCCGTTGCCTTTGTTTTCATGACCGTTTGCCTCCTGGTTGCGTGCCGGCATGAGCCGTTCGATGCACCGGCCGGTAGCGATCCTTCGGTCCCTTCGGCAACCTGCAGTTCCGATACGGTGTATTTCGCCCAGCAGGTACTGCCGATCCTGCAGTCCAACTGCGCCTTGGGCGGCTGTCACGACGCAGCCACCCGGCGCGATGGGGTGGAACTCACTTCTTATGACCGGGTCATGGCCACGGCCGGCATTCGCCCGGGCGATCCGGACGACAGCAAGCTGTTTGAAATGATCACCGAAAGTGACGCGGAGGACCGCATGCCCCCGCCCCCGCGCCCGGCCCTGACGGCCGATCAGAAAGCACTGATCGGCAAATGGATCGGGCAGGGAGCCCGGAACAACAGCTGCCTGAGCGCCTGCGATACTTCATCCGTAACCTTCGCTGCGGTCATCCAGCCGATGATCCGCAATAAATGCCAGGGATGCCACAGCGGAAGCGCGCCTTCCGGTGGCATCAGCCTGGCCACCTATGCAGGCATCAAGGCGCGCGTCACCGACGGCCGGCTCTGGGGTGCCGTTCACCACCAGGCCGGATTCTCCCCAATGCCGCAAGGCGGTA
>DATAGL010000902.1:0-1768 GCA_036263755.1 Chitinophagaceae bacterium
GGGGGCATGGTTTACGATCACCGGGGCCGCAGGTGCATGGTGGTCCACAACGGTCTGCAGTTCCTTGACTTCATTCAGGAAAGCAGGATTCTGGTGGGCTGCCTGCGGGTTCTGCAGCATTTCCACAAACAGCTTTTTCAGTTCGGTCACATCCCGCTTCATGTCGAAGAACAGCTTGTACAGGATCTCCCGCTCGTTGGCGAATTCACCGCCCTGGGGTTGTCCCTGAGGAATATGCACCGGTAGCCTGTTGCCGTTGTTCTGCGGAAGAAACTTCGACAGCTCGCGTACCGATACTATCTTTTCGCGGGCCAGCACAGAAATCTGCTCTGCCATGTTTTTCAGTTCCCGGACATTGCCCGGCCAGGGGTATTGCACCAGCTGGTTCCGCGCTTCCTCGTCCAGCTGGATGGGAGCGGTCTTGTACCGCTCGGCAAAATCAACGGCAAACTTTCGGAAAAGCACCGGAATATCTTCCTTCCGGTCGCGCAGCGAAGGCACGCGGATGGGGACGGTATTGAGGCGGTAATACAGGTCTTCGCGGAATTTGCCGCTGTCCACCTGTTGCAGGAGATCACGGTTGGTGGCGGTAATCACCCGGACATCGGTCTTTTGAACCTTGGAAGAACCCACACGGATGAACTCACCGGTTTCCAGTACCCGCAGGAGACGGGCCTGGGTGCCCAGCGGCATTTCCCCGATCTCATCCAGAAAGATGGTGCCGCCGTTGACTGTTTCAAAATAACCTTTCCGGCTGTCAACGGCCCCCGTGAACGAGCCTTTCTCATGACCGAACAGCTCCGAATCGATCGTTCCTTCCGGAATGGCGCCGCAGTTGACCGCAATAAAAGGATTGTGCTTGCGGGCTGACAGGGAATGAATGATATGGGAAAAGGCTTCCTTGCCGACACCGCTCTCACCAACGATCAGCACCGTCAGGTCGGTGTTGGACACCTGCGCTGCCACTTCGAGGGCATAGTTCAGGGCCGGCGAGTTTCCTATGATGCCAAAACGGTTTTTTATGCTTTGAATGTCCATTGTTCAACTTTAGAAGCTTCATACGGGCCGGAAAAAGAATGGTGTGATCATACGGTTCCGGAGAGTTCCGGTTTCAGGCGAAAGAATCCGCACAGTACGCCATCACCCGCACACAGATGCTTACCGCTTACACCAATTCTCCCAGTAAAGTAGCCTGGGTACAGCGGGTTACTTTTACCTGCACATAGTCACCCGGCTGATGACTCCGGTCGCCCTTCGGAAACACCACCACCTTGTTCTGGCTGTTGCGGCCCATCCAGTCAGCATCGCTGCGCTTGGACGTGGCTTCGATCAGCACCTTGAATGTTTTACCGAGATCCTTTTCATTGGAGGCATAGGAGAGACGGTTCTGTACATCCACAATTTCCTGAAGGCGGCGCTTTTTGACCGACTCCGGTATGTCGTCGGTATACCTGCGCTGGGCAAGGGTACCGGGCCGTTCGCTGTAAAAGAACATATAACTCATGTCATATCCTGCATACTGCATGAGGCTGAGGGTATCCTGGTGGTCTTCTTCCGTTTCGGTGCAAAAGCCCGCAATGATGTCGGAAGATATCCCGCAATCGGGGAGGAGTTCCCGGATCCGGTCCACCTTGGCCATATACCACTCCCGCGTGTAGCTCCGGTTCATCAATTGAAGCACCCGGGTGGAACCACTTTGCAGGGGCAGGTGAATGTACTTGCAAATGTTTTCGTAGGCCGCCATGGTCCGCAGGACATCGTCGGTGAT
>DATAGL010000903.1:0-10008 GCA_036263755.1 Chitinophagaceae bacterium
TGGATCATTTTCATGATCTCTTCCTGTTTCTTGGTCAGCGAGTAGTGGTAGCACATGTTCGTCTCTTCCTTTAAAGGTAAAAAAATGTATTCCAACAAGATCTTAAAATCAGGACAAAACGAGGGCCAGAATAGCAGGGAAGGGGAAGAGCCGGATGCGTATAAGAAAGGCCGGGGCGCCCAGTTCAACACGCCCAACCGGTTCGAGCGCACCGAGGTGGTCCGCGCACACCCCGAAGGCATCGACGAATGGGTGGAGCCCGACGTGCATACCCAGTACCTGGAAACGGAAGCCAAAAGCCTCGTCAATAAGGTGGACAGTCCCGACGTGGGCATGTTCTACAGCATGAACCCTTACCAGGGCTGCGAGCATGGATGCATTTACTGCTATGCCCGCAATTCGTTCGAGTACCTGGGCTACAGCGCCGGGCTGGATTTTGAGTCGCGCATCTTCGTGAAGCAGAATGCCCCGAAGCTCCTGCGCCAATTCCTGCTGCATCCGAAATGGCAACCCGTGCCCCTGTCGCTCAGCGGGAATACCGACTGCTACCAGCCTGCCGAGCAGCGCTTCCGGCTTACGCGGCAGCTGCTGGAGGTGTGCAACGAATTCAACCAGCCGGTGGGCATCATTACCAAGAATGCCGGCGTGCTGCGCGACGTGGACCTGCTGCAGCGCATGGCCGAAAAGCGCATCGTGTCGGTGATCATGACCATTACCACGTTCAACGAGCCGCTGCGGCGGGCCCTGGAGCCCCGCACCACCACGGCGGCGCAGCGGCTCCGGGTGATCGGCGAACTGGCGAAGCGCGGGGTGCAGACCGGCATCATGATGGGCCCGATGATTCCCGGGCTCAACGACCATGAAATGCCCGCGCTGATCAGGGCGGCCGCGGAGGCCGGGGCCGTGTTTTCGGCCTATACCTTTATCCGGCTCAATGGCGCCGTGAAGTTCCTCTTCCACGACTGGCTCTATAAAAACTTCCCCGACCGGGCCGACAAGGTCTGGCACAGCATCGAGGACGGGCATAACGGACGGGTAAACGACAGCACCTTCGGGCGGCGGATGAGTGGCGAAGGGCCCGGGGCCCGGCTCATTGCCGATACCTACCGGACCTACACGAAGAAGTACGGGTTACACCACGAGCGCCTGGACCTGGACTGTTCGCTGTTCCGGCGGCCGGGGGAGCAGGGAAGATTGTTTTAGGAGGATGTGCTGAAGTGGGTAGCGGTTTCTGTTTGTGCACCGGGAAATAAGCAATTAGTAATATTCAATGTTCAATACCCATAGGTAGGGGTATGCGGATAGGTGTTGCGCGGTCAGAAAGGAACGCAGCACGGTATGGATTGGTTTGGCGCTGCCATAGCTGCTTTGACAGTAGGGTGCCCATCTTTTACCGGGGCATGATTTTCCGCCTGGTGCGTTCTGGTTTTGACGTTACTACGGTAAAAGAGGGATGCGCAGGCCGGCCATTCCGGATGGAATCGGATTATGATACCGCTTCTTCCCCGGTCAGTTGGCGGGCGATTTCGGAAACATGTTCCCTGTCGGTGCCGCAGCAGCCGCCGAATACGTTCAGGTGGGGGAGCAGGGATTTCAACTCCCGGTTCTCCCGGCCCAGCCCTTCGGGGTGCCCGCGGTCCAGCTCCGTGGATTCGTCCAGCTCGGCATGGCTTTTACAGGAGGCGTTGGCCCGGATGCCCCTGATCCGGTTCACCCAGGGGCCGCCCGAGGTTAACTCCGGCAGGAAGTGTGTCGGGTGCGCGCAGTTGATCATGTAATACACCGGGGGAGTGGCTGCGCTTTCATCCACGCGTTCGATGGCTTCCTGCAGGCTCATGCCGGTGGCCAGCCTTCCGTTGGTTTCCACCGTAAAGGACAGGACTACCGGGAGCCCGGCAGAACCGGCCGCCTGCACAATGCCGATGGCTTCTTCCACATAGTTGATGGTCATGGCGGAGATGAAGTCGACGGGTGTATTGCGGAATGCATTTACCTGCTGCAGATGATACATCATGGCTTCTTCGCTGCTCATGGTATTTCCCGGCTTATATCCATCTCCGCGGGGTCCTATGCAGCCGCTGATGAGTACCGGCAATTCTGTTCCGTAAGTTTCTTTCAGGTCTGCCAGCAGTTGTACCGCCTGCGTATGGATCTCCTGCAGGGCAGACGCCGGGTAGTCCAGGCGTCCGAGCCAGTCCGGGTTTGCGCGCCAGGTAGGGCTTTCCAGAATAAAGCCGGTCCGGTAGGTGCGGGCAATGTCCAGGTAGCTTTTGTAATAATCCCAGAGGACGGTGCGTCCCTCTTCGGTTTTCAGCAGAACGAAGGCCGCAAAGCAGGGAAGCTCAAAGCCTTGCAGGAACACAAGCGTGGTTTCCAGTCCGCCGTCAGTTAAGAACAGGCGGTCAGACTCGTTCGGTAAGGTTGCTTTTTGCAAATCCATGGATCATATTTTTAGGTAAGTGTATGGGGTGTTTCACCCCGATTGTGGCAATTGTACGACCGCCTTCTTTTCCCTTCCGGCTGAATGGGCCTTGCCGTGGGGCTCCTTTTACCTGTCTTCAATTCCGGTCTTTATAAAGGTAGACATCCTTTCCGGAAAGGCCTGCCAACCGGTTTTCTGTTTCCCTGCAGCCCCCGGCCGGATGCCGGTGTGCATGGTGCCATTAGACCATTGCGCTTCTCCGGGCAAGGTAGGACTGCGGCGTCCCGGGAACAATCCCCGAAACCGGTGAAGCCGGACGTCAACATCCGGAAGTCCGGGGCACAGGTGCCGGATCTGTTGGCGGGCTCTTTACTGGGAACAGCCTGATCGGCCGGTTCCAGTTCGTGCCTGAAGGGTAGGGAATACGTTGCGCCGAGGCCGGGTTCGCAGGAAACGTACAGGAACATACGAAAATGACGCTGTCGCATTAAAAAGTTGCACGGTCGTTTCAATAATTTTTGCTGCTGTTGTTGGCCAGGTGAAATAAAGGTTGTTATCTTTGTCCCGCAAATCAAATTATATGCTCCGCAACAAACAATATATCAGTACAAATTGGTTTAGCCCGGTTGGAGGCTATGCTGTTTGCGGGGCGCTTTCGTTTGCTATTCATTAGATAAAACGTAATGGTTATACCAGGCCCCGCATTCAAAATGCGGGGCTTTTTTTGTGGCTGTATTGTAAACTAATTTCTATGCGCTCCTCTGAAAGTCAATCCGGTAAAGGGTTCCGTAGGCAAGTGCTTTTTACGGAAGTGCCCGGGTATTGCCCCGAAAGGGGTGATTACCGGGACGGACGCCGCAGGCGGAACGCTTCCCCGCAGCCAATGCAAACTAGCCGGACGCAACCCAGGTTCTGCTGAACAACAGGGCCGCAGCCCCGGCATTTATTTCCTTCATTCATCAACCGATCATGAAATTCCTGATCCTCGTACTGCTGGTGCAGGCATTGCTGAACCGCGTACATCAATATAACAGTAAGCAACATACGAAAAGGTAATGTGGCGCGGGTGCCATTCGCCCCTGCAGCAACGTCCTGCATGGTAAAGGGACACCTGCTGCACCATCCCAAACAACAAACAACAAACTACAAACCATAAACCATTATGGACAATCGATCTGCAGCAGCACGCCTGCAACACTGGCTGCTGCTCCTGAAACATAAAATGAAGCGGCCCCCGAAGCGGGAACGCTGGAAAGAAGTGCCGGCCATTCCGTTCGGAAGCAATTATATGGATGCCAAGACCTACTTCCTCAAGCGGTTCGGGGAAATTCCCTGCATCGTGGAAGTGTACGAGGTAGACATCCGCCGCATCTATGACTACCTGGAGGAGCATTACCGGGGCCGGGTCACCGATTGCATGCAACTTTCGGAGTACAACCGGGAAAAAAAGGAAATCCGGTTCGAGCACGTGCTCTGGGTATTAGCGAAAGGCCTGGTGGTGAAACTGGCCTGTCAGTATGCGGAGATCCTTTACTGCAGGAACATGGCCGCCGAAGCGCATGCGCTGGCCGCAGTGCTGGATGGCTTCCCTGCCGAACCGAAAGAACAGCCCCATGAGATCAACATCATCAGCACGGGCTCGTACGGCCTCGGACTGAAACCGCTGGAAATCCGGCAGACGGAACTGGACATCGGCCTGTATTACAATGATGACTTCGCGCCCGTGGATGCCGTGATCCGCGAGCGGCTGGCACGCACCGACGATAAAGGCATTGTGCTGCTGCACGGCCTGCCCGGTACGGGAAAGACCACGTACCTGCGGTACCTTATCGGCAGCCTCCGGAAAAAAGTGCTTTTTGTGTCGCCCATGGTAGCAGGCAACCTCATGAACCCGGAGTTCATTGACCTGCTCATCGACCATCCGAACGCGGTGCTGGTGATCGAGGATGCTGAAAGCATCCTGATGGACCGCAAGCTGAACAGCGCTTCCACGGTTTCGAACCTGCTCAACATCAGCGACGGGCTCCTGAGCGATTGCCTGAATGTACAGGTGATCTGCACGTTCAACAGCACCCTGTCCGCCATTGATGAGGCCCTGATGCGGAAAGGGCGGCTGATCGCCCGGTACGAATTCGGCAGGCTTACGGTGGAAAAAGGGCGGCAGCTGGCCGCTCACCTGCAGCTGCCGACCGAGGTGAACCGTCCCCTGACGCTGGCCGAGCTGACGCATCCCGAAGAGCGGAATTACAGCGCACCGTCCATAGAAGTGGTCGGCTTTCGCCGGGCGTTCAGTGAAGCATGATTTATGCATTATCTAACCGGGTGCTGCCTGCGGGCGGCACCCTTAACCCAACCTGTATGGCAAAATTAAAATTGAGCGGAAAAGAGCTGCGGGCCATAGGCTTCCCTGAAGGGCCGGTGATCTCCGTAGCCATGAACATCATGGAAAAACAATTCAGGCACCTGGCAAAAGAAGATGCCCTGGAAGTGCTCAGCGCCCTGGTGCAGAGCCCGAACCAGTATGCGGATGACCCGGTGCTGGGCAAGATCGCCGAAGGCCTCCTGCCCAAACCCAAAGCGGGCGGCGATGAGATCCCGCTGCAGGCGTCGGGTGTCCCGTTTGCGGTATACGGCAGCGAGGGCATCGAAGCCGGAGCGCTCCATCAGATGCACATTGCGGCCAAGCTGCCCATTGCGGTAGCGGGAGCCCTGATGCCTGATGCCCATTCCGGCTACGGCCTGCCTATCGGCGGCGTGCTGGCCACGGAGGGTGCCGTGATCCCTTACGGCGTGGGCGTGGACATCGGCTGCCGTATGTGCCTGTCGGTCTTCGACATCGACCCGAAGGAGCTGGGGCAAAGAGAGCCTTTCTATACCCGGGAGCTGAATGAGGCAACGTTGTTTGGCAGCGGCTCGCTGTTTTCCCGGCCGCACGACCATGAGGTCATGGAGCGGGAAGAATTCCGGCAGATCCCGCTGCTGCGGGGCCTGCAGGAGCGGGCCTGGAAACAGCTGGGCTCTTCAGGTTCGGGCAACCATTTTGTGGAGTTCGGTACCGTGGAGGTGGGCGCCCGCGATGCGGTCTGGGGAATGGAGCCCGGCCGGTACCTGGGCCTGCTGTCCCATTCCGGCTCACGGGCCCTGGGCGCCAATATTGCGAACCATTTCACCCGGATCGCCAAGGAAAAACGCAAGCTGCCCGGCGAGGCGCAGAACCTCGCCTGGCTGTCGCTGGCTGAGTCCGATGGCGCTGAATACTGGCTGGCCATGAACCTGGCCGGTGATTATGCTTCGGCCTGCCACCACATCATCCACGAAAAGATCGCCCGGAAGCTGGGCCGCGGGCCGCTGACCCGGGTGGAGAACCACCACAACTTTGCCTGGAAAGAGGTACACAACGGGCAGGAAGTGATCGTACACCGGAAAGGTGCCACACCGGCCGGGAAAGATGTGCTGGGCATCATCCCGGGCTCGATGGCGACGCCCGGCTTTATTGTCCGGGGACGCGGCGTGGAAGCGGCGCTGGCCTCGGCCTCGCACGGGGCGGGCCGCCGGATGAGCCGGACCGCCGCCCTGAACTCGATCACGCACAACACGATGAACGAGCTGTTGCAGCAGCAGGGGGTCAAGCTCCTCGGGGGCGGTCTGGATGAGGCTCCGATGGCGTACAAAGACATCCGGGAGGTCATGCGCGCCCAGGAGGCACTCGTGGATACCGTAGGCGTGTTCTACCCCAAAATCGTGAAGATGGACGGTGCCGTACCGAAGCAATGGCGGAAGAAGAGCCGGGAGATTATGGGGGAGTGAGGGGTTGGAATCAGAGATTAGGAATTTGGAATTGGAAATTGGGAATTAGGTAGGACCGGGAATCCTTGTGGCCTAGGAACTTTGAAGGTACCATATGGATATTTAGGGTTTTCCTAATCCCAAATTCCCAATTCCAAATTCCAGCTCTCCCATTCATGGCACAACTTTTTACCCTTTGTCTGTAAAAAATATGAATACAAAGGATCAGCGCCCTGAAGGAGGGCCGGAGCAGCCGGTAAAGGATGTACCGCAAACCGGCAATGCAAGCAACCCTACTCCGTATGATAAAAGCACCGACCCGGCCGAGCACCAGCTGCTCGGCGAGCAGGCCGAGAAATACCTGAGGGAAGTGGCCGCCCCGGAAGATTACCCCGACGCGCAGGACGAGCTGGATGCGGAAAATCAAAAGGAATAGGGAGAATATTTTTTTAATTGAAGAGCGTAGCCATTTCTTATCGAAAAGTCCAACGCCACTGATGGTCACAGACTTAGATCGTACATCTTACACCGTACATCGTACATCCGAAACCCTTGTCCCCAGCACTGGCATGTTTTTCGCCTTACAAAGGGAAATTCAATCATCTTAAACGGGGGGATATGAAAACCAGCACAAACCATAATAATAAAAAATCTATGCAACAGAAACCAGAGAACATCGGCTGGGACCGGATGGTACAGGCCGCGAATGACCGCAATACCCAAACGGGTGATGAGTCCAAAATGCCTATTTCCCGCCAGCTGCTCGACGAGCGGATGGAACGCTGCCTGCGGGCTGCCGATAAGGGAACAAAGCAGCGGGGCCGGTGATCCATCCTGCTTCAGGAACGGTGCAGGCCGCAGCCGGTCGAAGGGTCAGTCGATAGGACTGAGGAATGAACACTAATCCAGTTGTGTTCGTGCATCACTTTGGTATTCAATTATTGCAACGTTGCGATACAATCGGCACAAAGGCCGGATCAGAGAGCAGGTGCTCCTGGATCCGGCCTCTGTGCGGAATGCCCTCCCGGAAAAGAATCCGGCGCTTGCTCTCATTGCCCTTCCACCCGTCCGATCCTCTGCCCCTGATTCCCAATTCCTAACTCCCAATTCCCCCTACACACGCACATAGATCCGCTTCTTATCCATCCAGTAACCGATGGCCCAGAGCAGGGCGACAAGGCAAAGGGCGAACAGCAGCGAACCGATTTCCGGTGGTCCGGGCACCCGGGCCGTGACGTTTTCATAAAACCAGCCGAGCGGATTGGTATAGGCGGGCGTCCCGTCGGAACGGCTTCCGTCGGGGATCCGGATAATACCCATCAGCCGGGGAATGATACCGGATAGCGCATAGATGAACAACGGGTTTTTCCCGAACACGTCGAAAAACCGGCTCCACCACCCGCGGGCGCCGCGCACTTCAATGGCATATATGAGCACTGCCAGCACCATGATGGCGAGGCCCGAAGTGAGCGCCGTATAGGAAGAGGTCCAAATCTTTTTATTGATGGGAAAGGAAAGACCCCAGGCATAACCGGTGAACAGCAGCGCTGCAGCTGCCAGGAACAGAACGGTCAGGGTACGGTACATCGGCTGCGGGCCTTCCATGGCCTTTCCTTCCTCGGTTTGCGCCAGCTGGCTCCGGCGGCGGATGTAGTCGCCCACCAGGAAGCCGAAGATCACCTGCACAATGGCGGGGATCGTGGATACCAGTCCTTCCGGGTCGAAAGCGTAGGGGATGCCCGACACGCGCTCGCCGTGGTACATATGCGGCGGCCCGATGAGGGCCCGGTCGATGTTGGTGCCGAACCAGCCCGTGAGGCTGTAGGGGTCGGAGGGGTTGCCCGCCACGCATAGGGCCCAGTAAACCAGCAGCAGCACCAGCCCGGTAAAAAACGCACCCCGGGCCTTACCGTAGTAAATGATGACCGAAGCAAAGAAATAGCAGAGCGCGATCCGTTGCAGCACACCCAGGATGCGCACGCCCGACACTTCGCCGCTTGCGTTTACACCCGTCCACGGCCGGAACTGCAGCCTGCCGTCGAGGTACTGCACGAACGGGAACCAGTTAAGGAACAGGCCAATGGCGAAAATGAGCACCGTACGCCGGATCACCTTTTTCCAGAAGGCAGCATCCCCGCCGGCCTCCAGCCGGGGCAGTACAAAGGCCAGGGCATTACCTACGGCAAACAGGAAAAAAGGGAATACCAGGTCGGTGGGCGTCAGGCCGTGCCAGTCGGCATGCCCCAGCGGGCTGAACAGGTGGGACCAGGAGCCCGGGTTGTTTACCAGGATCATAAAAGCCACCGTGGCGCCACGGAATACATCCAGGGAATAAAAGCGTGGGTTCAAAGAAGGTAATTTGACTAAAAATACGGTTTTACGGGAAGCCCTGCCGGAGGCGGCCTCTGCTAATAACATCCCGGCCTGCCGGCCTAACGAATTGATTTATAGGAAGAAGGTTTCCAAAGGAAGAAAACCGGCCCTTTCCTGCCTCCTGTTTTGTTCAATAACTAATTCAAAATCTGCATTTTTTATTGAAGTGTCAGTCACAGCTTCGCCTATATTTGCACCGCTCGTAATGGGCTGCCGGAGAAATACCGTTGTGGCCCAGGTGGCGAAGCCCTGCAATAAAACTGAAGCTGTGCCTGCGAAATGGTATGCCATATATACCCGTCCGCGCTGGGAAAAAAAAGTGAATGCCCTGCTTGAAGAAAAGGGGCTGGAAAGCTATTGCCCCCTGAACAAGGTCCGGAGGCAGTGGAGCGACCGCATCAAGGTGGTGGAAGAGCCGCTGTTCAAATCCTATGTTTTTGTGAAAATAGAAGAGGGGGCCCGCACCGATGTTCGTATGACTCCCGGAGTCATCAACTTTGTATATTGGGATGGCAAGCCCGCCGTTATCAAGGAAAAGGAAATCCAGGCCATCCGGAGCTTTCTCAACGAGCATGAAGGCGTTACCCTAGAGCGGATGGAACTGCAGCCGAATGACCGCGTCCGCATCATTGCCGGCCCTATGATGGATCAGGAAGGAAAAGTGATTGAGGTGAAAAACAAAGTGGCCCGGATCGCCATCGACAGCCTGGGATATATACTGGTCGCCCATATTGACCGAAGCAAACTAATTTCAACCCCCACAAACCCCAACCCCTGATGCCCTTTTCCCGCCTGCTCCTGTTTGGCTGCATCCTGGTGCTGGCCGCTTCCTGCGGAACGCCCCAGTCGCTGCACAACAACTATATTCAGAACGTAACCGATACAACGGGAAAGAACAATTCCCTGCTGGTGGAGCCGGTGATCCAGCGCAACGACCTGCTGAGCATCCGGGTGTACAGTTCCAGCCTCGTACCCCAGGCCGACGCACCGTACAATCTTCCGGAAACCGGAACCGGCAGCGGTACGGGTACCGGCACCGCGGGCTTCCTCGTGGATCCGCGCGGGAATATCGAATACCCCGGCCTCGGCACCCTGCACGTGGAAGGCCTCAGCAAAGTGCAGCTGGCCGACCTGATCAAGAGCAAACTGACCACCCCGGTGAAGCTGCTGGAAAATCCTTCTGTCCTCATCCGCTTCCTGAATTACCGGGTAACGGTACTCGGCGCCGTCAACCAGCCCGGCACCTACACGGTGCCCACCGAAAAAGTAACCATCCTGGAAGCCCTTGGCCTGGCCGGCGACGTCAGCCAGTTCGGACGCAAGACCACCGTAAAGGTGCTGCGCGAGAACGGCACGAACCGCGAGATCGGTACCATCGACCTCAGCAACACCCGCATGTTTGAATCGCCCTACTACAACCTGCAGCA
>DATAGL010000904.1:0-2867 GCA_036263755.1 Chitinophagaceae bacterium
GACACGAAACCGGCCCCGCCGTACGCGATGATGTCACCTCCTTCCTGCATTTTCAGCTGCCGGATTTCCGCTGCGAGGTCGCCTTTGGCCAGTACGGTATTTTCCCAGGCCGGCTCTTCCAGCGTCCGGGTGAACACTACTTTGGGCGTGTCGGTGAACTTTCTTCCGGCACCGGCTTCCGGGTTGCCGGGATCGGCTGCTACGGAGGCCCAGTACGGGATAAAGCCTTCGGCCAGTTTCCGGCCCATCACGATGGTGTCCACGGGGTCGGTGAGTTCGCTTACATAATTCTTCAGTGCTTCGTCCCAGTCCAGGACCATCCAGTCCATTTCGCCATCCGGGCCGGCCATGTATCCGTCGAGGGTCATTTGTACCTGTAGTTTCAGCGTGCGCATGTCTTATTCGTTTAAAGGTTCCTGCAAACCTAAACGAATGGGGCGGCCCGCCTGCGGGGGTGCGACGCCAAAGCCGGGGGTATTTGCGCCATGGGGCTTTTTCCTGACCACACGCAACTGCGGCACCGGCATCAGGGCAGGATCCGGGACAGCGCCTGTACGTAGTGCGGGTTGTCGGTGATGCCGTTGTGTCCCTGGCCTTCCAGCACGATCAGCGTATCGCCTGCCTTCAGCCCTTCCTTCAGCTTCAGCGCGGAGCCGAGGGGAATCACCTCATCGCGGTTCCCGTGAAAGAGCACAACCGGCATGGTGCAATGCCGCAGGTATTCGTGGGTGCGCAGCGGGTACTTCAGCAGGAAGGCCGGCAGGAACGGGTAGGTACGCCGCATTATATCCGTAAGGCTGTAATATGGCGCCTGCAGGATCAGCTGTGCCGGCCGGTTGGCCGAAGCGAGCCAGGCCGCCGGGCCGCTGCCGATGGAATAGCCCAGCACCACGATCCCGTGTTCCGCGTAGCGCTTTTTCATTTCGTCATAAGCGGCCTGCACCGCGGCCAACAGCTGCTGCTGGCTGCGGATGGATCCTTCGCTTTTTCCATACCCCGGGTAGTCGGGGAGAAACACGTCGTAGCCCAGCGCCGTGTACCGGCCGGCCACGGCACCCCAGCTGTTCACCGCACCGGCATTGCCGTGCAGGTAGAATACCAGTCCCTTTGCCTGTGCGGACCGGAACAACAGGCCGTGGAGCATTCCGCTTTCCCCGGCCGGGAAACGGATCTCCTCAAAGGACTGATCAAAGGAAAACCGGTACTGCGGGGAAAGGGTATCGGGGAAAAAGATCAGCTTTTCCTGGAACCCGTAGACCCCTATGCAGATGAGCACGTAAACGGCCAGGAGCAGCTGTAAAGTCAGGATCATTACTTTCCGGGTAAAGCGCATGAAGAAATATAAAGGGCGGGGCCAGCCCGCCTTCCCGGTCCGAATGTAACCAGAAATCCCGGCGCGGCATTCTGTTCACCTAACGTCCGGAGAGGCTTTGTTTACCCGGGTTCCGCCAGCCGGAACGAAAAACACTCCGCTATAACATAGCTGCCTTCCAGCAGCAAAAGCTGCGGATCCTTTTTTTCCGCTTCCCTTCCGTTGCGGTGTCCCTGATCCGGGTTCCACTGCCCGGCCAGGGAATGTGCCACTCCCCGCTCCTCCAGGCAGGCGGCATATGCGGTCAGCAGGCTCCGGGGCCCTTGCGCCAGCAACCCGTTGCTGTAGGAAAAAGACAACATACCCGGTGTATGCAAATCAATGAACGGGTTGAAGGGCTCGTGGGGACCGAACAGGTTCCTGTGCGCCGTGTAAAGATCGTAGAACAGCCGGGCGGGGTCCTGTACCCATCCGTTGAAATAAAGGCTGCCGTGCTCCTCCGTAAACTCCCAGAGCAGCGGGTGCTCCGTGACCAGTTCCAGCCAGGAACTGTAGCCGGGTACGATCCGGCTTTTGCGGTAGCCCCCGGCCTCAATGATCCATTGCTGCCGGATCGACCCTTTGCCGTAAGGGTCTTCTACCTGCAGGTCCACCGTCAGCGTAAGCACTCTATCCGAAAGCTCCGCCCGGGCCAGATAGAAGCTGTAATCGTCCTCGGTATATTCTTCCAAAATGGCGTTCAGCGGGCTGGGAAGCATGTTTGTGGTTTAACGGGTCCCGGATGACTGATCCTCCGGGGATCCCTGCTGGCAAAGATAGCGGGATGCGCAACCAAACCGGCGGCCGGCGCCCGCGTGGCGGCGGAGCAGGCCTGCCGTCCGGAACAAAGCAGGGCTGCTTCCCCGGGAATCGTTCGGCCGTACTGCATATTTACCCCGTTCCTTTTTGAAAAAAACAGAGCAGGAGCGAAGAACGGATGAAGCCGTCCTGCAGAAAGGGAAAGCGGGAAAGGACGCTCCCGGGGGCCTTGCCTGCGGTCATTGCCGCGTTGTATAAAATCACGGTTTCCCTTCATTACCCTACAATAATCTTACATTTAAGCGGGGAACGAGAACCCTTTTACCATTTATGCCTCCGAAAACCAAGAAAAGCACCCCGCAACTGAAAGCATTGGCCAAAACGCCCTCCGGCATCAAAGGCCTGGACGAGATTACCGGCGGAGGGCTGCCCCTCGGCCGGCCCACCCTCGTGTGCGGCACCGCCGGCAGCGGCAAAACCCTGATGGCAACCGAGTTTATTGTCCGGGGCGCCCTGGACTTCAAAGAGCCCGGCGTCTTTATGGCCTTCGAGGAAAAACCGGAGGAGCTGGAAATGAATGTCGCCTCGCTGGGCTTCGACCTGCGCCGGCTGCAGAAAGAAGGCATGATCCGCATCGACCACGTGCATATTGAGCGCAGCGAGATCGAGGAAACCGGTGAGTACGACCTCGACGGGCTGTTCATCCGCCTCGGCTACGCCATCGACAGCATCGGGGCCAAACGCGTGGTGCTGGATA
>DATAGL010000905.1:0-2831 GCA_036263755.1 Chitinophagaceae bacterium
CAGCGTCGCCGTTTTCTCATATGTGGGTTTTGCAGGTAAGGAAGTGGCCGCCCGTCCCGGGCAGATCCGCGTAACGCTGCAGGCCACTGCCACTCATTTAAGCGAAGTAGTAGTAGTGGGGTACAGCAGGTCGGGAGCAGAAGCGGAACCCGGAAGCGAACGACCCCTGCCGGGAAGAAATAAAGAGGAAGAACTGTTTCCGGTAAGCACCATCCAGTATCAACCTACTGCCCTGGTGTATACCATCGAAGATCCCTATACATTGGAAACAGACGGCAAAACCACCACTATCGGAATCCGGAAGCTGGAAGTACCCGCCGTTTACGAATATTACACGGCGCCGAAAGTGGATCCCTCCGTTTTCCTGACGGCGCGTATTCCCGACTGGCAGCAATACGACCTGCAATCGGGCGAAGCCAGCCTGTACGTGGAAGGCACTTCTCTGGGCAAGACCTTTCTGGACCTGAGCACTACGGGCGATACCCTTTCCCTTTCGCTGGGTAAAGACCATGGTATCAAAGTGGAACGCAGGCTGGTGAGGGAACTGAAGGCTTCGCGGCTGATCGGCGCCAACCGGAGCGAAGCGCGCCAGTACGAAATCAGCATCCGCAATAACAAGCGGGTGCCGGTCACCCTTACTGTGCAGGACCAGTTTCCGCTCTCCATTTCAAAAGACATTGACGTGGAGGACCGGAAAGCACCCGAGGCCATGGTGGACAAGGAGACCGGTCTGGTCACCTGGCAGCTGACCCTGGTACCGGGAAAGGAACAAAAGCAATCCATCAGCTATTCGGTCCGGTACCCGAAAGACCGAAGGATCGTACTTCAGTAAATGAAAAGAACATCAGGCAGCAGGTAGAGGTACTCTCCGGTAAACATCGGGCGATGCTATCTGTGAACGGTAGCAGCAGCTTTTTTTATGCGCCCGGGGCTGTTGGATGTTCGGTGTGCGGTTTCAGGGGACCAGCCATCCGGTAAGGAGCATGCGGTACCTGCCTGCTGATTAACCGGTGCGTACGTTCCCATCCGGAGCACCAACCGTACACCGTACATTGTAAATCGTACTTCGTACATCAGTTCAGCTGCGGATCGATCGGGAAATTGATCATCATCTCGTATTCTCCGCCCAGGTGCTTGAGGGCGTCTCTCCAGATTTCCTCCGCATTGGGATGGAAAATCAGTTTGCGCGTGGCTTCCACGGTCAGCCAGGTCTTTTCGTCAAGCTCGCCCTGGAGCTGGCCCGGGCTCCAGCCCGAATAACCGATAAAGAACCGGATGCCCTCGGCATCGATCTTTCCTTTGTTGATGAGTTCCACCACCGAGTCGAAATCACCGCCCCAGTACACGCCCTTCATCACTTCAATACCGCCGGGAATTTCTTCGGGGTAGCGGTGCAGGAAATGCACCGTGTTCATCTGCACCGGTCCGCCGTAATAAACCGGCAGCTTGTGGCCTTCAATCTCGGGCAGCAGTTCGTCAAGCGTATTTTCATATTGCCGGTTGAGCACAAAGCCGATGGTGCCTTCATCGCGGTGCTCGGTCAGGAACACCACGGTGCGCATAAAATTGGGATCCTTCAGGAAAGGATCGGCGATCAGTAAAACTCCGGATCCGGGTTGCGTCATATATCGAAAGGGACTTAAACGTTAGAATTCTTGTTAAATATACCGTATAACAAACTTATGCCACCCCGGAAGGCCCGCAGGTAATATTTTTGCAGAACCCGATTTTTTCAGCAACTTGTTTCCGTGAAACGAATTTTCCCCGTCATTATCATCCTGATCAGCCTGTCCCTCATCGGCATTATTCTCATCCAGATCTCCTGGCTGAACAATATGCTGCTGCTTCGTGAAGACCAGATCAAGCAGCGCATCTTCGACGCCACGCGGATCGTGGGGGATGAGCTGGCCCAGCACAAGGCTGTTCCGGGTCCCAGCAAGCCGTTCCAGGGACTGACCGAGGATTTTTCCATGGAGCTGGCCAAGCCCTATAACGTGGGCCATCGTTTCACCACCCAGGAAATCTACGACAAGATCCGCCTGGTGTTCGGCTCGCAGAAACTGGAAGACGTGCCGTTCGAGTTCGGCCTGGCGGTCCTCAATTCGGGGGAAATCGGCTACATGGAACGGAAATCGAACCGGTTTGCCGAATGGTACAACGATACCACCAACCACCTCCGCTATTACCATTTCCTGGTACCGCCCAGCGGCTCGGCGGCCGAGAACCTGGCGGCCGATGAAATGCTGATCATCGTGGTGCCGGAAATCAAGAACATTGTTTTCAAGAACCTCCAGCCCCGCATTGTCATTGCCATCCTGTTCACCATCGTTATTGTGACCGCCTTTTACCTGACCATTCATACGATGCTGCGGCAGAAGAAGCTGAGCGAGATCAAGAATGACTTTATCAACAACATGACCCACGAGTTCAAGACGCCCATTGCCACGATCTCGCTGGCCGTGGATGCGCTCCGCAACGAAAAGGTGATGCAGGATCCGAAGAAGATGACTTATTTCTCCACCATCATCAAGGAAGAGAACCAGCGGATGAACCGGCAGGTGGAAACCATCCTGAAGTCGGCCCTGATGGACCGCCAGGAAGTGCAGCTTCAATTAAAGCCGATCCAGGCCCATAAGATCATCCAGGACGTAGCCGACAATTTCATGTTGCGCCTGCAGGAAAAGCAGGGCACGC
The DNA here is from genome assembly GCA_036263755.1 of Chitinophagaceae bacterium. Classification (GTDB taxonomy): domain Bacteria; phylum Bacteroidota; class Bacteroidia; order Chitinophagales; family Chitinophagaceae; genus Flavisolibacter. The sequence continues at coordinate 2,695 of DATAGL010000905.1, forward strand.
TTGAGCTGCAGCTCAATGCCACGGAAGATACCATCGAAGCCGATGAGGTGCACTTTTCCAACCTTGTCAACAACCTCATGGACAACGCGGTAAAATATTCGAAAGACAATGTGCCGCCGAAGATCTGCCTGGCCACC
>DATAGL010000906.1:0-7707 GCA_036263755.1 Chitinophagaceae bacterium
GCGTGATCCTGTACCAGCTGCTGCGCCTGTCTTACGCGCAGCACGAAAACGGCCTGGATGTGTCGGTATGGGCGCTGCTCCCGGCGTTCCTCTTTACCGTTGCCGTTGCCTGGCGCCTGGCCAAGTTCAACATCAGCACCAACCAGAGCCATTCGTTCCGCGGCATTCCCTCGCCGGCGGCGGGCCTGGTCGTGGCTTCCTTCCCGCTGATCCTGCTGTACCAGTATTATAACGTGCACGGGTACCTGGTGAACGAGTGGGTACTTTACGGAATCATCGTGCTGCTGTCGTGGCTGATGGTGTGCGACCGGCGGTTCATGGCCCTGAAGTTCAAAGACTTTTCCTTCCGCAACAATGCAATGAAATATTTCCTGCTCGGGGCAGCGCTGGTACTCATCCTGCTGTTGCACTGGCTGGCCGTGCCGGCCATCTTCCTCCTGTACGTGCTCCTTTCAGTATTCGACAAGGAGCCCGCAGCCGGGGCGCCTACCCCGGGAAAGGACAGCCTCGATGTTACCGTTTAGGAAGTCCCCGTATTTCAGTACGTTTGCGCCAAAATTCCCGTAAGATGAAATTCACAGTACAGGTAAAGGTCATGCCCTTGAAAGAATTGCTCGATCCCCAGGGAAAAGCCGTTATGGGCGGACTGGGCAACCTGGGCCTGAAAGGCATCGAAGACGTGCGCATCGGCAAGAACATCTCCCTCCAGGTGGAAGCGGCCAGCGCCGATGAAGCCCGCTCCCTGGCCGAAGAAGCAAGCAAGAAGCTGCTGGCCAATCCGGTGATGGAATACTATGAACTTACTGTGGAGCAGTAAGCCGGCGGTAACACCCGGGTAAGAAAATATTCAACAATCAATGCTCAATATTCAATTTTCAGAGATGGAAAGTGAATAAAGTCTGCTCCGGCAATATTCCTTGTATATTGAATATTGAATATTGCTCATTTTCCTCGATTACCCATGTTATATCTTATTCCCACACCCATCGGCAACCTCAAGGACATTACGCTCCGGGCACTGGAGGTATTGCAGGAGGTGGACGTGGTGCTGGCAGAAGATACCCGCAATACCGGGCGGCTGCTCACCCATTACGGAATCCAGAAGCCGCTGACCCCTTACCACCAGCACAACGAGCACAAGATCGTGCAGCACCTGGCCGACCAGATGGAAGCAGGGAAAAAGATGGCCGTGGTCACCGATGCGGGTACGCCCGGCATATCCGACCCGGCTTTCCTGCTGGTACGGGAATGCGTGCGGCGCAACATCCGCGTGGAATGCCTGCCCGGGGCCACGGCCTTTGTACCGGCCCTGGTCAACAGCGGGCTGCCGGCCAGCCGCTTTACCTTTGAAGGTTTCCTGCCGCTGAAAAAAGGAAGACAAACCCTGCTGAAAGCCTTGGCGGAAGAAGAACGCACCATGATCTTTTACGAATCGCCGATGCGGCTGGTCAAAACCCTGGAAGAACTCGCCCTTTATTTCGGTGCCGACCGGCCCTGCTCGGTCAGCCGGGAGCTGACGAAGCTGTTCGAGGAAAACGCCCGCGGCACCCTGCAGGAAGTGGCCGCGCATTTTAAAGCAAAAAATGTTAAAGGTGAGCTCGTGATCGTGGTGCAAGGGAAGGAATGATAATTTTACACCGGAATAAGCGTTAACCCTTAAAACCGGATTGTTATGGCACCCAAGAAATTGCTACTCCCCCTGCTGGCTCTTCTGTTCACGATCAGCGCTGCTGCCCAGAAGCTGCGCGACATTCCCCAGGAAGTGAAGGACGCCTTCGCTAACCAGTACCCCAACGCCGATTCGGTGGAGTACAAGGACAACCTGGTGAACATCTACATTCACTTCCAGATGAACGGCGAGAAAATGGTGGCTTCCTATACCAACCAGGGCCGCTGGAAAGAAACGGAAAAGGAATTCAACTACGAAGAGCTGCCGGCCGAGGTAAAGGACGGGCTGGCCAAAAGCAAGTACGCCGACTGGAAGATCCGGGAAACCCGGATGGTCTACCGCGCCGGCGAGCCGGAAACCTTCCGTCTGAAAGTGGAAAAGAACGAGCTGGCCCGAAAGCATCTTTACTTCAACAAATCGGGGCGCCTGCTGGAAGACCCCATCACACTGAAATAACCGACAGCCCCGCAGCCGCGGGGTTTTTTTATGCGGCCCTTAACAGGTAGCGGCGTCGATTTTGTTTTTCCGGTAGCGCTATATTCGCGAAATTTACAGGCTGAGCCGCTCCTGCGGCCGCTTTTGTTGGAACATCACCCTAATGCATCAATCACGTAACATGAAGAAAACCGTTTTGTCTTTCTTTTCCCTGGTTGCCCTGTCGCTGTTGTGCAGTGCCCAGCCCGATCGCTGGCAGCAGCGCGTCAGGTATACGATGAACATCGATATGGATGTGGAAAAGAACCAGTACGCCGGCAAGCAGCGGCTCGAATACTGGAACAACTCACCCGACACCCTGAAGCGGGTGTTCTACCATCTTTATTTCAATGCCTTTCAGCCCAACAGCATGATGGATGTGCGCAGCCAGCGGCAGGGCACGGTGGTGCTGCGCCAGGACCGCAACGGCAACAGCATCGTGGACTGGGATCCGCGGGTAAAAGACCGTATTGCCCAATTGAAGCCCGAAGAGACAGGTTACCAGAAGATCCGCAGCCTCAAAATGGATGGCCGCGCACAGACCTTCAACTACCATGAGACCATCCTCGAAGTAGTGCTGGACCGGCCCATCCTGCCGAAGTCGAAAGTGACCTTCGATATGGAGTGGGATGCACAGGTGCCCCTGCAGGTGCGCCGCAGCGGCCGCGATAACCCGCAGACCGGCGTGCGCTACACCATGACCCAGTGGTACCCAAAACTGGCCGAATATGATTACGAGGGCTGGCACCCCACGCCTTACGTCGGCCGTGAGTTTTACGGCGTCTGGGGCGATTACGACGTGACCATCCACATCGACAAGCGCTACATCATCGGCGGCACCGGCTACCTGCAGAATGCCGCTCAGGTAGGCTATGGCTACGAGCCCAAAGGCACGGCGGTCAGCCGCCCGGCCGGCAACAGGCTTACCTGGAAGTTCACCGCACCCAACGTGCATGATTTTGCCTGGGCAGCCGATCCCGATTACAAGCACATCACGCGTTCCGTCAGTGGCGGGCCGGTGATCCACGTGCTGTACCGCAACCCGGACAACGACCCGCAGGACGAAGCCGCCTGGAACCGGATCGCCGATGCTGCCGTTATGGTATATCCTTTCATTAAAAAGAACTTCGGTGAATATCCCTACAAGCAGTATTCTTTCATACATGGCGGCGATGGCGGTATGGAATACCCGATGTCCACCATGCTGGTGAGCTCCAGCCTGGGCACCGCCTTTCACGAATGGATGCACACCTGGTACCAGATGCTGATGGGCACCAACGAATCGCTGTACGCCTGGATGGATGAAGGTTTTACCGAGTATGCCACTAACCTTGTGGAAGAACACTACCGGCAGCAAACGCTGAAAGGAAGCACTGATGAAGCCGGCAAGCGCCGCTCCGATTCGGCTGCCCTTGCCGCACGGCCCCTGTATCATGCCCCGAACTACCAGGGCTACCTGACGCTGGCCAAAAGCGGTAAGGAAGAACCCATGACGATCCATGCCGATCATTTCAATACGAACTATGCCTATTCCAACGCGGCCTATTCCAAAGGCGCCGTGTTCCTCGAGCAGCTGGGGTATATCACGGGCGCTCCGGCCCGGGACCGCATCCTGCAGACCTACTACCGTCAATGGCGTTTCAAGCACCCGAACGTGAACGACTTCCTGCGCATTGCCGAGCAGGAGAGCGGCCTGGTGCTCGACTGGTACCGGATGTATTTTGTGAACACCACCCGCACGATCGATTACGGAATCGACTCGCTCTGGGAAGGCAATGCGGGCACAAACATCCGCCTCCGCAACCTCGGCCAGATGCCCATGCCCCTGGACGTGAAGGTGACCTTCAAGGATGGGACCTCCGAATGGCACTATATCCCGATGTACCTTATGTTCGGAGCCAAGCCGGCCGAGGAAGGACAGCAGCCGCGCCAGGTGTATGAATCCTGGAAGTGGACACACCCTACTTTCGAGATCACCTCCAAAAAGCGGCTGACCGACATCGTGAGCGTGGAGATTGATCCCTCGTACCGGATGGCGGACGTGGAGCGAAAAAATAATAAGATCGAGTTGAAGTTCTGACGGGAAGCAGCAGTTGCAGCGCAGCTGACTTCAACGGAAAAGCCGCAGGTATTCATTGCCTGCGGCTTTTTTATGTTCTGTGCAACATTTAAGCGCGGTAAGATGCGACTGCTGCACCGGCTTATGTATAGAGCAGGTATTTTTCTTTAAAGAATTCTTCGGGAAAGAGCTGGGTGATCTCCATCATTTTGGGACGCAGCCCGCTTTCATGGATTTCCTGCGCCAGGTCGCCGCCCTTGAGGCAAATGAGCCCGGAGCGGAGCTGGTAGGTATCTCCGCCGGCCGCCTGCAGTTCGTAGCTGCCCCCTTTCAGCAGCGGCTTGCTCCAGCGCCACAGGTCCTTCAGCGGGGCCACGGCCCGTGATACGGCAAAGTCGAACCTGCGGTTCCGGATCTCTTCGGCGCGCGTATGCTCCGTGGTAACATTGGTCAGTCCGATGGCCTCGGCTACGCCCCGGATCACGTTCAGCTTTTTGTTGATGCTGTCCACCAGGTGGAATTTTACTTCCGGGAAGAAAATGGCCAGGGGCACGCCCGGAAAGCCGCCGCCGGTGCCGATGTCCACAATCTCCAGCCCCGGCGGAAAGTCGAAGGCCGCCGCAATGCTGAGCGAGTGCAGCACATGCCGTTCATACAGCGCCTCGATGTCTTTCCGGGAGATCACGTTGATCTTGCTGTTCCAGTCCGCATACAGGGCGCCGAGTGCTGCAAACTGTTCCTGCTGCCGCGGTGTGAACTCCGTAAAATACTTCAGTAAAATGTCCATGCGGGCACAAAGATATAACCGCGGATTGGCATGATTGAAGATGGATTAGCGGGATTGGATTACAGGATTTTGTTTCGCACAGAGCTAAGGAGAAAAGGAGCTAATGAGTATGTACTTTGCGTCCTCCTTTCCTCCTTGGCTCTGCGCGAAACCCATCCTAGCATCCCTTACTCCCAATCGTGTGCATCCCTCTCTAATCCTGTCCATCCGCGGTTATTGCCAGCTCTTCCGCGCCTTCTTCCACAGCGTCGGGGCAAACAGGAAATAGTAGGGGATCATCCAGAGGTCGAACAGCGGGAACCAGCGGAACAGGTCGCCTTCACCGAGCCGCTTCAGGGCGGGCCGCAGCACCAGGGCCTGTACCAGGAGCCTCAGGCCCAGCGGGATCAGTGCCCAGCGCCAGTCGAAAAACAGGAGGGCGCCGAGGAACAGCGGGTAAAACAGCACGAGGCTTCCGGTGTAAAGCCCGAGCAGGAACTTATGGCGGGTTTTGTAGTACTTGCCCGTGGTGTAATGGCGGGTCTTCTGCCGCATCCATTCCTTCCAGGTTTGTTTGGGCCGCGAAAGGGTGAAAGCTTCCGGGTCGATCACGATAGCCGTATTGCCGGCGGTGGCGGCTTTGTTCACAAAGAGGTCGTCATCCCCGCTGGGAATGTGGTTGATGGAGGCAAAGCCCTTGTTGCGGAAGAACAGGTCCTTCGTGTAGGCCATATTGCGGCCGACGCCCATGTAGGGCTGCCCGGCCAGGGCATAGCTCAGGTATTGCAGGGCCGTATGGGCGGTCTCCCAGCGGATGAGCTTGTTCAGCAGGCCGGGCCTTCGGTAATACGCCCCGTAACCCAGTACCAGCTCCACTCCCGGAGTGAACGCCGCCTGCATCTTCTGCAGCCAGTGCTCGGTGGCAGGCACACAGTCGGCATCGGTCAGCAGCACCACTTCGTGCCGGGCTTCCTTGATCCCGATCGACAGCGGGTATTTTTTCCCCTGGATGAGCTTTGCCTCCTGCGTGAGCCGGATGACCTGCAGGTGCGGGAAGGTCCGCTTCAGCTCTTCCAGTATATACTTGGAATCGTCCAGGGAGTTGTCGTCGATCACCAGCACCTCATGGGTGGCGGGATAGTCCTGCACCAGGAGTCCCGGCAGGTGGCGGGCAAGGTTCTCGTCCTCGTCCCGGGCACAGACAATGACCGAAACGGGTTGCTGCTGCAGCGACCGGTCCGGCGTACGGTACACGGCCAGCCGGCGGAAGAAAAAGCCGTAATAGCAAAGCTGGATCAGTGTTACGGCTATAAAAAGGGAAAAAAGAAGCACACCCGGCTGAAGCATGGGCGCAAGATAAAGCAGTTTACAAGTTCACAGGTTCACAAGTTGACAGGTTGGGGTACGACTTGCCTACATGTTCAAGGCGTTGCACCAAAAAGCAAACTTTCAACATGTAAACTTGTAAACTTTTCAGCCGCCTCCAAACGCTACCGGGAAACCTGCCGGCTTCAATTCTTAACCAAACCACAAACTCCAACCCCCTAATCCCAAACTGCTTTATCTTGCGCCCCTTATGGCAGAATTGCGGTTTGCATTGGAACAGACGACGGGTGAAAGCAAGGCCCGGGCGGGAACCATTACCACGGATCACGGCACCATACCTACGCCCATCTTCATGCCGGTGGGCACTGTGGGCAGCGTCAAGGGGGTGTCGCAGCAGCAGCTGGCGCAGGATGTGGATGCCCGGATCATCCTGGGCAATACCTATCACCTGTACCTGCGGCCGGGCACCGACGTGCTGGAAGGGGCCGGCGGCCTCCACCGTTTTATGCACTGGGACCGCCCCATCCTTACCGACAGCGGCGGCTACCAGGTATTTTCGCTGGCGGCCAACCGCAAGATCAATGAGGAAGGCGTCCTGTTCCAGAGCCATATCGACGGCAGCCGCCACCTGTTCACGCCCGAGCGGGTGATGGACATCCAGCGCAGCATCGGGGCCGATATCATCATGGCCTTCGACGAGTGCCCGCCCGCCGACTCCACCTACGAGTATGCCCGGAACAGCATGGACCGCACGCACCGCTGGCTCGACCGTTGCTGCGCGCAGTTCGGCAGCACACCCGACAAATACGGCTTTACGCAGAACCTGTTCCCGATCGTGCAGGGGGCGGTGTACCCCGACCTGCGCAAGGCGTCCTGCGACTACATTGCCTCGAAGGGGGCGCCGGGCAATGCCATCGGCGGCCTGAGCGTAGGCGAATCCGAATCCGTGATGTACGAGATCTGCGGGCTCTGCTGCGAACACCTGCCCGCCGACAAGCCCCGGTACCTGATGGGCGTGGGTACTCCCTGGAACATCCTGGAATGCATCGGGCTGGGCGTGGATATGTTCGACTGTGTCATGCCTACCCGCAACGGACGCAACGCCATGCTGTTCACCACAAAAGGCATCATTAATATCGACAACAAAAAATGGGAGCGGGATTTTACCCCGATCGACGAAGGGCTGCCCGGCATCAGCCAGTATTACACCAAAGCTTATGTACGGCACCTTATGAAGGCCGACGAACTGCTGGGACTAACGATCGCCTCCATCCAGAACCTGGCCCTGTACCTGTGGATCGTGACCGAAGCCCGGAAGCACATCCTGGGCGGTGACTTTGAATCCTGGAAACGGGAGCTGGTGCCGGTGCTGAAGCAGCGGCTGTGATGGGGGAAAAGTTTACAAGTTTACAA
>DATAGL010000907.1:0-3284 GCA_036263755.1 Chitinophagaceae bacterium
AGGATCATAGTGTAGTCAAGGGATAGGCGGGGTGATGAGTGATGCAGCGAAAATACAGGAATTCATGGGTAAGCGTGCGGGTCCTCCGGCGGCCGAACCTTTCCGGCTTACGCCCGCGCCACATACCTGCTGAACAGCACATGCAGGTTCTGCACCATTTCCGTCAGGCTTTTGAAATCGAAAGGCTTCACCAGGAAGAGGCTGGCTCCTGCCCGGTAGGCGCTGTCCACATCGAAATGGGCCGAGGAGGTGGAAAGAATACAGACGGGTATGGCCCGGTAGGCTTCCTGCGCCTTGATGTCGCGCAGGGTTTCCCGGCCGTCCTTTACGGGCATGTTCAGGTCCAGCAGGATAAGGTCCGGCAGGCGGGTCCCTTCGCCAAGCATCTGCAGCGCTTCCTCACCGTGCGCCGCCTCGCGGACCACGCAGGCATCTGCCCAGGAGGCAGAAGCTTCGCGGAACAATTCGCGGTCGGTGGCATCGTCGTCCACCAGCAGGATATGGAGCACCTGGGGCTGCGGCATGTTTGTTTCTGGGGCAAAGTAAAGGAAAAGGGCCTTCTCCGCCTAAAAGATCGCCCGGATTCCCCTGTATCGTATATTGCGTAACCCTTAATCAAAACACTTACCTGTTGAATACTTCTACGATCTTCGAACTGCTCCACGAAACCGGGAAAGCCATTACCTCCGAAATCGAACTGGGCAAGGTTGTGCAGCGGGTAACCGATATCGGGACCGAGCTGACCGGTGCGCAGTTTGGCGCTTTTTTCTACAATACCATCAACCCGGAAGGAGAGATCCTGGTGCTCTATACCATCTCCGGCGTGGCCAAGGAAGCCTTTTCCAAGTTCCCGATGCCGCGCAACACCAAGATCTTCGAGCCCACCTTCAGCGCCCGGGGCACCGTGCGCTACGACGATGTCACGCAGGAGCCTCATTACGGACAGAACCCGCCCTACGAAGGCATGCCCAAGGGCCACCTGCCCGTGCGCAGCTACCTCGCCGTTCCCGTAGTGTCGGCCGTGACGGGGGAAGCCATCGGCGGACTTTTCTTCGGTCACTCCCAACCCGGGATCTTTACCGAAGAGCATGAAAAGCTCATTGAAGGCGTGGCCATACAGGCTGCCATTGCCATGACCAACGCCCACCTGTTTGAAGAGAAGAAACAGGCCGAAAAAAAACTGCGCGAGCAGCGCGAGCAATACCAGAGCATCTTCAACGCCACATCCGATTCGATCATGATCTATGATGAAAAAGGATACGTGGTGGAAGCCAACCCTTCGGCCTGCCGCATTTTCGGGTATGCCTACGACGAGCTGCTGGGGCTGCATGGCAGCCAGCTGTTCCGGAACCCGGCCGATTTTGAAGGTCTGAAAGCCATCGCCCTCTCCGGCCGTACCTACTCCGGCAACACGACGCGGCTGCGGAAAGACGGCACGCCGATCGAAGTGAGCTTCGTGGCTTCCTATTTCCTGTTCAAGGGACGGCCGCACGTGCTGTCGGCCGTGAAGGACATCAGCAGCGGGAAAAAAGTGGAGGAAGCCCTGCACCGTCATCAGGAATTCACGGAGCTCATCTCCAACGTGTCGCCGGTGACGCTGTGGATGACCAATGAGGAGGGCAAAACCATCTTCATCAACCAGACCTGGCTCGACTGGGTGGGCGGCGAACGGACCGAACACCTCGATGCCGGCTGGCAGTCCGCTGTAGTACCGGAAGACCGCCCTGCGGCGGCAACCGCCTTCCGGGAAGCCTTCGCCGGACGGCGCGTGTTCACGATCGACTTCCGTATCCGCCGCCGCACCGGCGAAGTGCGCTGGGTTTCCGCCCACGGCTCCCCCTATTACCGGAGCGACGGTGCTTTCGGAGGCTTTGCCGGCTCCCTGACCGATATCCACGAGCGAAAGGAGGCAGAAGGCAAGCTGGCCAGCCAGAATGTGCTGATCAACACGATTACCAACAACACCGGCCAGGCCCTGTTTCTGATGGACGCGCGCCAGGTGTGCACCTACATGAACCCTGCGGCTGAAGCCATGACCGGCTTCCGGCTGGAGGAGGTGCGGGACAAACCCCTGCATTACTACGTACACCATACCCACCCCGACGGCCGGCACTTTCCCATCGAGGAATGCGCCATCGACCGGGCCCTGCCGACCCAGATGCAAACGCGCGGCGAAGAAGTGTTTGTTCATAAAGACGGGCATTTCTACCCGGTCGCTTTTATCGCCAGCCCCATTATCGAGCACGGGCAGCCCATCGGCACGGTCATCGAAGTACGGGAGACCACCGAGGAAAAACGCATCCAGCAGGAGCTGCGCATCCAGGAACAGAAAGCCATGATGCTGCTGGAAGACAAAGTGCGCGAGCGCACCGCCGAGCTGGAAAAGAGCAATTACGAGCTGCTGCAGTTTACCTCCGTGGCTTCCCACGACCTGAAGGAACCGGTACGCAAGATCTCCGTATTCGCCCGCATGCTGCAGGACCGCTTACCCGCTGCGCTGGATGAACCCGGGCAACGGTACCTCGGCAACATCATCACGTCTTCGGAACGGATGGCCCGCCTCATCGACGACCTGCTGACCTTTTCGCGGCTGAACCAGGGCAACCTTTCGTTCGAGCCCGTATCGCTTCCGGCGCTTGTCCGCCAGATCACCGAGGACCTGGAGCTTTCCATCCAGGAAAAAGGTGCCGAGATCCTGGTAGGTACGCTGCCGGTGATCGAGGGTATTGCCCTGCAGCTGGGCCAGGTGTTCCAGAACCTGCTGGTCAACTCCCTGAAGTTTGCCCACCCGGCCCGCCGACCTGTGATCCGGATGGATTCGGAACGGTTCGAGGAGCAGGGGCAGGCCTGGTACCGCATCACCTACCGCGACAACGGCATCGGATTTCGCCAGGAACATGCCGGCAAAATCTTCGAGGTCTTCCAGCGCCTCCACTCCCGCGACCAGTATGAAGGCACGGGCGTCGGCCTGGCGATCGTGCAGAAGATCATCTCCCTGCACAAAGGCACAATCACCGCCGAAGGAAAAGAAAACGAAGGCGCTGTGTTTAAGATGGTGCTGCCGGAAAGGCAGTAGGGTTTGGGGTTTGGCGTTTAACGTTGGGAGTTGAAGAGTAAATGTTTGTGCTATCAAATACTCAGTGAGCTACTATGCGCCTTGGGTATTGAGCATTGAGAATTGATTATTGCTTATTGTTTATTCCTTTTTCCTGTCAGTTACTCGCCTTACAGGACAGGTATATGCTCAGCCCTCCGGCTGCATTCGTTTCAAACAGCACTTCATT
>DATAGL010000908.1:0-2076 GCA_036263755.1 Chitinophagaceae bacterium
GTGCTCTGGTGCTGGAGCGGGTATAGCGGGAGAAAACGGTTGCATGGTTGATCAGTTAACCAGTTCTCAGGATAAACATGGAAAAGCTGAATTTCAGCCCCCTTATCAACCTGTTAACTGATCAACTTTAACTTAGAATGACTGTACTTAAGCAAACAGACCTGGGTATTTTACTCCTGCGGCTATTCGCCGGGGCACGGCTCCTGTATGGGGTGGTGGACAATATCATTTCCCGGGGTCAGATGCAGGAGTTCGGTTCCTTTCTTCAATCCTTTCATTTTCCCTGGCCGTATGGGTCGGCTGTGGTATCTGTTTATGCACAGGCACTGGCCGGAATCCTGTACCTCATTGGCTGGAAGGTACGTATAGCGGCCGCCCTCATGACGGTAAACTTTATCATAGCCCTGGTGATGGTGCACCGGAACGGAACGGTGGAAGAAATGACCCCCGCCCTTTCCCTGTTGTTCATCTCCCTTTTCCTGCTGCTGGCAGGAGGGGGAAAATATGGGGTAGATGGGAGGAAGTAAGAGGGCTTCCGGCCCCGGTTCTGAAATCCGGTTTTTTGCACGGGATACGCGTAACGGGCAGTACCGTTTTGGGGTCAATGCGTGGGCTGGGCAGCACCTTTGCCGTCTTTGTATTTAAGACGCAGAACCAGCATACAGATATTGATCAGCAGGGATACGGAGTTGGCAATAATGATGGGCAGGTCATCGCGCCGCACGCCGTATACAATCCAGAGGGCAACCCCGGAAAAGAGCACCAGCAGCATGACAATGGAGATCTCATCGGCCTTTTTTTCCCGCAACGTTTTGATGAGCTGGGGGAGGAGGGAGGTGGCGGTCAGGGCGCCGGCAACAATACCGATCCATTTAGTCATATCCATACTCCCATCTTTGCAAAACTTCCGCCACAATGGAACAACTTTTTCAGTTAATGGATTCTTATCCGCATAAACGTAAAACAATGCTCATGCAGCCACGATTCCTGTTCACGGCCATTACCCTGTTCCTGCTTTTTTCCTGCGGTAACGATACCAATCAGCCCGGCCCGGGCGTTGGTTCCGACTCCGCCCGTTCCGAAGATATGGCTACAGGTAATGGGGTGCGCACGGCACCGGATACCATTCCCGGTCCGCCGGCTATGGAGCCGGCCGCGCCAGTGGGCAAAAGTCCCGCAAGCTGGACGGCCGCTGAACGCGAAATCTTCATCAAGGGTTGTATGGACAATGCCGTCGGGCAGCTGAACAACAGCCGGGAAAAAGCAAGCGGTTACTGCAATTGCATGCTGGAGAAGCTGCAGCAGCGCTATGCCGTAGCCGACAGTGCGCGGAAGCTGACGATCGTGGAAGGCGTGGCCCTTTCCAAAAGCTGCCTTCCGGAAAAATAGGAAGCGGAAAGCGGTGTTTTCTTTTTAGGTTTTATGGAGGCCGACCTATAATTTTGCAGCCGCTTATCCTAAACTTTCCTACATGAGACAAATTCCTTTTCGTGAAGCCCTGAGAGAAGCCATGAGCGAAGAAATGCGCCGCGACGACCGCGTGTTTCTGATGGGTGAAGAAGTGGCCGAATACAATGGCGCCTACAAGGTAAGCCAGGGTATGCTGGCCGAATTCGGCCCCCGCCGGGTTCTGGATACACCGATCGCCGAACTGGGCTTTACCGCTATTGGCGTGGGCGCCGCGCAAAACGGGCTGCGTCCCATCGTGGAATTCATGACCTGGAATTTCGCCGTCCTTGCCCTCGACCAGATCCTGAACACCGCCTCCAAAATGCTTGCGATGAGCGGCGGCCAGATTTCCTGCCCGATCGTATTCCGGGGTCCCAACGGCTCTGCCGGACAGTTGGGTGCCCAGCACTCCACCGCCTTTGAGGCCTTGTACGCCAACATTCCCGGACTGAAAGTGGTGTCGCCCAGCAACGGATACGATGCCAAAGGCCTGCTGAAACAAGCCATCCGTTACGAAGAGGATCCCGTCTGCTTTATGGAAAGTGAAGTGATGTACGGAGATAAAAGCGAGATCCCGGATGAGGAATACTATATCGAGCTCGGAAAAGCAGATGTGAAGAAGCCCGG
>DATAGL010000909.1:0-13469 GCA_036263755.1 Chitinophagaceae bacterium
TTTGATTCGGTGGTGGTGAACAACGGCATCGACCAGGTAAAGTTCAATCCTGCCAAGCGGTTCAAGGACGTACGGGCTGAATTCGGCATCGGGAAGGAGGAACTGCTGGTATTGTTCATTGCCCGGTTCACCGGCCACAAGCAACCCCTGGCCCTCATTGAGGCTTTTGCAAAGGCACTGCCCCGGCGGCCGGAGCTGAAGCTACTGCTGGTAGGGGACGGCGACCAGAAAGAAGAAGCCAAAGCACTGATCCACCGGCTCGGGATCAGCCATAAAGTGATCCTGGAGTCGTTTCGCCAGGATGTTCCGGATGTACTGGCGGCGGCCGATTTATTCGTACTGCCTTCGCTGTGGGAAGGGCTCCCGATCGGACTGCTCGAAGCCATGGCCATGGGCAAGGCGGTGATTGCCACGGATGTGGACGGAACCCGAGAAGTGGTGCAGGACCGCGAGAACGGACTGCTCATCCAGACCGAATCCTTAATACCGAACCTTACCTCCGCGCTGGTGGAGCTCAGCGGGGACCCGGATCTTCGGGCCCGGTTCCGCGAAGCCGCCATCCGCACGGTGAACGAGCGGTTCAATGCAGCGCATATGACCCGCCAGATTGAAAACATTTATCACCGGCTGACCAGCAAGCGGCTGGCCGGCCTGACAACAGTATAACATCATGGAATTTGTACGGATCGCCGATATCAAGCGGCTGAACTTCATCATCGACACCCTGCGTGCCAACCTCCCCGAAGGAGCGGAGGTGCTGGATGTAGGCTGCGGCAACGGGGTGATTTCTCGGAGCCTCGGCGAGCAGGGCTTCCGGGTGCGCGGCATCGATATCAGCGAAAAAACCATTGAAAAAGCAAAGTCGCTGAACCGCTTCCCGAATGTCCGCTTTGAAGTGGTATCGGCCGAGCAGCTGGTAGCCGATGGCCAGCGCTACCACGCGGTGATCTGCAGCGAAGTACTCGAGCACCTCCATGAGCCCGGGAAACTGCTGTCCACCCTGCACAACGTGCTGCACGAAAACGGCATCCTCATCGTAACGGTGCCCAACGGCAACGGGCCGCGCGAACTGTTCGTTACCCGTCCCGTTATTGCCCTGCAGAAAAACAATGGCCTGGCCTGGCGCCTGGTGAAGGGCGTGAAATCCCTGTTCGGCTACAAAGGCACGACGGCGCAATCCGACGCCGATGACCTGACGCATATCCAGTTCTTTACCAAGGCTTCCCTCGAGCAGCTGGCGGCCCGGCATCATTTCCGCATCCGACGTTTCGGCAAGACCAACTTCATTGAAGACGTGTTTCCCTTCTCGTTCTTCACCAAAAAGATCAAGGCCCTGCAGAAGCTCGATTGTGCCCTGGCGGAAAAGCTTCCCTACCAGCTGACCGGCGGCTTTGTGACCGTTTGGGAAAAACAGCGCTGAACCTTACCGAACACCGCCAACCATGCATATGGCAACCCCTTCAGAACCGGTGATCCCGTCCGGCAAGCGGATCGGATCCAAAGACGGTCCTCCGGCCGGAAGCACGCGCGATGGGGCCCAGCGCCTGCACGGCATTGATGCCCTGCGGGGCGTGGCCATGCTGCTTGGCATCCTGCTCCATTCCGTGATTGCCTACAAGGAAGACCCGCTGCCCAACTGGCCCACGGATCCCGGGTTCCGGCATTGGGGCTTTGATTACCTCTATACCCTGATCCATTCGTTCCGGATGCCGATGTTCTTCCTGATTGCCGGCTATTTCAGCCGGATGCTGTTCCATAAATCTGGCGAAGCGGCTTTTGTCCGGCACCGCTTCAAGCGCATTTTTATTCCTTTTGCAGCGAGCCTGTTGCTGGTTCTTCCCCTGACTATCTTCCCATTCCTGGTGTACCGTTATTCCCTGCAGTTCCCCGGTCAGTGGGAGCGCATCCTGGAAACGGCCGCCCGGGGCTTGCTGCGCTGGAACGGCATGGCCCACCTCTGGTTCTTATATTACCTTCTTTTTTATTATGGCGCCGCAGTAGCCTGGTTCCGGCTGGCGTCGTGGGCACCGGTGCGCCCCATTTTCGGAGCACTGGCAAAGGCCGGTCACCGGCTGCAAACCGGCAGCTTTACTGCAC
This sequence comes from Chitinophagaceae bacterium, assembly GCA_036263755.1. Lineage (GTDB taxonomy): Bacteria > Bacteroidota > Bacteroidia > Chitinophagales > Chitinophagaceae > Flavisolibacter. The sequence goes on from DATAGL010000909.1 coordinate 2,098, forward strand.
TGGCCTTGCTCTCCCTTCCCGTATGGGCATTGCTGGCTACAGGCGACAGCCTGTACCTGCATGTGGAAACCGGAATCCTTCCGGCACCTGCCTACCTGTTGTTTTATGCCCTGTTCTTCGGTCTGGGCTGGCTGGTCAACCGGCAGCCCGAAGCCCTTTCGTGGATGCGCCGTCATGGCAGCACGCTGCTGGTTGCAGGTATCGGTTTGTCCGTTCCCCTGTTCCTGGCCGAGCGGGAAGCGGCGCAGCTGGGCACCGCCCTGCTGCTGGTCAAAGGCGGGGCAGCCATCCAGATCCTCTGTGCCGTTTATGGCTGTATCGGCCTGTTCCTGCGCACCTTTCAGTCGGAAAGCCGTCTTTGGCGGTACTTTTCGGATGCCACCTACTGGATGTACCTCGTGCACATGATGCTGGTGGCCGGCCTGCAGGTGGCATTCCTCGGCAGCCCCGTTCCGGGAGCACTGCGTTTCCCCATTGTACTGGGTGCAACCCTCATACTGACCCTCGCCACCTATCACTGGTTCGTCCGGTACACGTTCATCGGTACCACGCTGCACGGAAAGCGCACACGCTAGACCGTTGCTTTTCAAACGGATAGGAACCGATGGGAAAAAAGTGCAGAAAAACACGCCGAAAGGCTTGCAGGGGATACGTTTTATTTCCTATATTGCGTCCTTGTTAAGCCCATCCCCAGGCGAAACCAAACTAACTCCAACCTTCCTACCTGAATAACACAATCATCGCTTCCAAGTCTTGCTTCAGAATTTCAATCCTAGGAATCGCCATTCCGTATGACGTGCCAATGACCCTTTGAATTGCCGGCTACTTTTCCGTTTTCAAAACTGAAAAAAAAATTTATGAAGCAGCTTCTCCTCAGATTGTTGGGGGCTATTTTGATTTGTACCCTAGTCCTACCCGCAACAGCCCAAACGGGCGTTCTTAATCCGGCCGACCCGATTGTCGTTTACAACCCGGCAGCTCCTCCTGCCACACCGCCCTATGGCCAGCTGGCCAAATGGGTGAAGACCAACCGGTTGAACTGGAACACTTCTTCCTTCAAAGCTTATTACTACAAAGGCATGGTATTCCGGGTAAAGTTCCCGAAGACTTACCAGCACGGCGTAGCCGACGGCAAGAAATACCCGCTGATGGTGTTCTTCCACGGCAAAGGCGAGCGGGGTACCATTTATGATAACGAATACCAGCTGTACCATGGTGGCCAGACCCACATGAACGCCGTGGACCAGGGTAAATTCGACGGCTTCCTCCTGTATCCGCAGAACACGACCGGGTATTATGGAGAGCCGCATTATGAGTTCATCAAAGAACTGATCAACAATTATTTTATACCTGAAGTGAAAGTAGACCCGAACCGCATTGTGGTGAACGGTCTTTCTGCAGGTGGTGAAGGCGTCTGGCGCTTTGCGATCAACGATCCGAAACTGGTAGCCGGCATCACGCCCATCTCCAATGCCAACCTGGACTACCGCAATTATGCCAATCAGCTGAAGTTTGTCCCGATCTGGCATTTCCAGGGTGGACAGGATAACAACCCGACCCCGGGTACCAGCGAGGAAGTGGGCAAGTCCATCCTTGCTGTCGGCGGTAACTACCGCTACACGCTGTATCCGAACCAGGGCCACGGCTGCTGGAATTCCGCCTGGGCCGAAGCCGACTATTTCCCGTACCTGAGCCGCGCCCACCAGGCAAACCCCTGGCCCCTGGGCGGACGCTCCGAGTTTTGTGCCAACGATATTATTAATATTAAGATTGGTGTACAATCCGGCTTTGCTGAATATGAATGGCGCAAAGACGGAGTTGTTATTCCCGGTGCTACCGGCAACGAACTTACGGTGACCACTGTAGGTACCTACGACGTGCGCTTCCGTCGCGGTTCCGAGTGGACTCCCTTTTCCCCCATTCCCCTGGTCGTGAAGATCAAGGAAGCCACCGTTACGCCTCCCATTACTGTCAATGGCCTGATGAGCAAGGTGATTCCCTCGCTCGACGGAAATACCTTTACTGAAATCAAAGTGCCTACCGGCTACAGCTCCTATGTATGGCAGAAGGTGGGTTCCGATGCCACGATCGGCACCGACAGCGTTCTGCGCGTAACCACGCCGGGCGAATACCGCGTGAAAGTAACCGAGAAGTTTGGTTGCTCTTCCGATTTTTCTGCTCCCTTCACCGTAGTGGATGCTGAGGGTCCCAATGCCCCCGATGCCGCCATCAACGTTTCCGTGGCCGGAATTTCCAAAACGGCCCTGAAACTGGACTGGAGTGAAAACCCCAGCCCGGTAAATAACGAAACCGGTTACGAGATCTACCGCTCCTCCGACTCAGGCGGCCCGTACCAGCTGGTGCACATTACCGGCCCCAATGTGGTCAGCTACACCGACAACGGTCTGAACTCGAACAGCACTTACTTCTATATCATCCGCGCGGTAAACGGCACCGGCTCTTCTGCGCCCACAACAGAAGCCTCCGGTACCACGCAGGCCGACGTGGTCAAACCGGCCGCGCCCACCAATCTTGTAGTAACCAGCACTTCACGCAACTCGATCGGTATTGCCTGGTCGGCTGCTACCGACGACGTAGCCGTTGTTAAATACGACGTATATATTGATGGAGAGAAGGCCTTCGTCACTACCAAGACGAACTTCACCGCTTACAACCTGGAGTTTGGCCGTACCTACACGTTCAGCGTGCGGGCCCGCGACTTTGCCAACAACCAGTCGCCTTTCTCCAACCAGGTAACGGCCCAGGCGCGCCGCGCCGGTATGAACTACCGTTATTACCTGGGTTCATTTGATAAGCTGCCCGACTTCTCCACGCTCACGCCTGCCAAAACCGGCGTGACTGCAGGAGTATCGATCGCACCGAGAACACAGAATGACCTCTTTGCTTTCGTTTGGGAAGGATTCGTACGGATCCCGGTGAACGGAACCTATACGTTCCGCACCAACTCCGACGACGGCTCGAAGCTGTACATCGGCGCCCTGAACCAGGGAACCAGCGCGTACAGCCATACCGCTACCGCACTGGTGGACAACGACGGCCTGCACGGCGCCCAGAACCGCGACGGCACCATTACGCTGACCGCCGGTATCTACCCGATTGCCGTGACGTTCTTTGAAAAGACCGGCAGTGGTGAGAACTGTACTGTATCCTGGAGAACGCCGCAGACCAACAACGTGTTTACGGCACTCCCCGACAGCGCACTGTCCGACGTGCTGGCCCCTGCCGGTACGGCCCCTGCCGCTCCTTCGGCTGTGGTAGCAACGGCCAACGGATATAATAAGATCAATGTAGGCTGGACCGACAACAGCGATAACGAATCCGGATTTGAAATCTGGAGAGCGGTGAACCAGCAGCTGGCCTCTTTCGTACCTGTAGGACGGGCCGGTGCCAATGCGTCCAGTTTTGTAGATACGTCGGTAGCCCCCAACACTACTTATTATTACCGTGTCCGCGCCATCGGGCAGTACGGCGAATCTGCTTTTGATGCGCAGCCGGTAGCAGGTGTGAACTACAGCTACTATGAGCAGCTGAACATGAGCAACCTGCCCAACTTCCCCGCCATGACTCCGGTGAAAACAGGCGTCAGCTCGACCATTACCCTGGGTATGGAGAACCGCGCCGACAACTTCGCCCTGAAGTTTGATGGTTATATCTATGTACCCACTGCAGCCACCTATACCTTCTTCACCAACTCCGATGAAGGTTCGAAACTCTACATCGGCGGATTTGATGAAGCCAACCGCGTGGTGGACAACAACGGTACCCATACGGTGCGGGAGCGCTCCGGCACCAAGGTGCTGCAGCCGGGCATTTACCCGATCACGGTAACCTACTTCGAAAGAACCAACGCGCAGTCGCTTTCCGTAAGCGTATCGGCAACAGGCATTGGTATCCCGAAAATGGTGATCCCTGCTTCTCAGTACATCAAACCTTTTGCCTTTGCCAAAACGGCCAGCCTGCCGGGTGTACCTGCTGAGCCGACCGACCTGACTGCTGTTGCGGCCAGCACGTCTGCCATCACGGTGAACTGGGCCGACAATGCTGCCAACGAGGATAAGTACGAACTGTACCGCTCCAGCAACAACAACGGTAACTATGTGCTGCGGGCTACTCTGGATGCCAACACCACGTCGTACCAGGATACCGGCCTGTTTGCGAATGCTACCTATTATTATAAGGTGCGGGCGCTGAATGCCGGCGGCTTCTCGAACTATACCAACGAAGGCCTGGCTACTACCCTGAACAACCTGCCGCAGCTGCAGCCGGTGAGCAACCAGTATGTACGCTTCGGAACCCAGCGCCAGCTGAACATCCAGGCAACCGATGCCGACCCCGGCACGCTGACCCTGACGGTTGCCAACCTGCCGGCCTTTGCTACCTTTACCGATAACGGAAACGGCACCGGCGTACTGACCCTCAGCCCGTCCAACACAGACCAGGGTGCCTATAATAATATCACCGTGCAGGTATCCGACCAGCATGCCGGTACGGCCAGCGTATCGTTTAACCTCGTGGTGAATGACAACTACAACCCGGCCGTCGGTGCGGTGAGCAACGTAACCGTGAGCGAGCTGCAGACCGCCCAGGTGAACATCGGCGCAACCGATCAGAATGCAAATGATGCCCTGACGCTTTCTCTTACCGGCCTGCCGCCTTTTGCCACAGCAACCATCAACGGTGGTGCTGCACAAATCCAGCTGGCACCCGGCTATACCCATAACGGTACCTACACCGTGAAGGCCCTTGTTCAGGACGGCAACTTCGGTTCCGATTCTGCAACCTTCACCATTACCGTAACGGATGTGAATCCGAACAAAAAAGTGTTCGTGAACTTCACCGACGGCAGCCAGCAGGCGCCTGCTCCCTGGAACAACACCAACAAAGTGCCGGCCCTGAACGATAACTTCGCCAACCTGAAAGATGAAACAGGTGCCAACAGCGGCATCGGCCTGGTCGTGACCACCAACTGGGCAGGCATCGGAAACGGTACCAACGTCCTGGGTGCCAATACCGGTAACAACTCCGGTGTTTATCCCGACAACGTGATCCGCTCGGCATACTGGTCGACCACCGTTGCCCAGACCTTCCGGATTACCGGTCTGAATGCTGCTTACAAATACAATTTCACGATGTTCGGAAGCCGCGGTGGCGTAAACGACAACCGTACCACGGTGTACACCATCAAGGGTACGAGCGTCAGCCTCAATGCTGCCGGCAACACCAGCAATACCGTTTCCATCAACAGTGTTCAGCCGGAAGCCGATGGCACGCTGACCCTGACCATCAAGAACGGCACAGGCTCTTCCTTCTCCTACCTGAACGCCCTGGTGATCGAAGCCCTGTACGACGACGGTTCCGTACCGGCCAAACCCCGCAGCCTGACTGCCGGCATGAACAATGGCAAGGTGCGCCTGAACTGGGTGGATGCTGCCTACAACGAGAATGCCTACGAAGTTTACCGCGGCACCTCCACCGACGGACCGTTCACCCTGCTGAACCCGGGCGGCAACAATGCCAACCTCGTTCAGTATGAAGACGGCACCACAGCCGGTAATGTTCTGTATCATTATTATGTACGTGCATTGAATGCTTATGGCGCATCCGCCAACTCGGATACGGCCAGCTTCACCACACCGAACATAGCCCCGGTACTGACCCAGCTGAATGATGCTTACGTGAAGACCGAGCAGGTGGTTGCGCTCCCGGTAACGGCCAGCGATCCCGGTGACAACATCACCCTGACAGCCACCGGCCTGCCTTCCTTTGCCTCCTTCACCGATAACGGTAACGGTACCGGTTCGATCCAGGTAAACGCCGGACTCAACCTCGGTTCTTACCCCGGCATCACGGTAACGGCCAAAGATTCGAAAGGCCTCACCGCCAGCCAGACCTTCAAGCTGACCATCACCGATAAGGATATCCAGTCCCTGTACGTGAACTTCAACCAGTTCCCGGCCACAGCCGGACCAAGCCCCTGGAATGCTTTCAGCTCCCTGCCCCTGGCCGGAAGAAGCATTGCCAGCCTGAAAGATGAAACCAGCACGGCTACCAGTGTAAGCATTACCCTGGTCGACGGATGGGAAGGCGCCAATGAAGCCGGCGGTATCACCGGTAACAACAGCGGTGTGTTCCCCGACGACGTGATGAAGACCGCATATTTTGAAAGCACCACCAACGCAAAGCGGATCCGCCTCAGCGGCCTGGATGTTTCCAAAAAATACAACCTGGTATTCTTTGCCAGCCGTGTGGGTACCGATCCCCGCCCGGTAGTGTACAGCGCACAAGGCAAGAGTGTAACGCTCAACGCCACGAGCAACACGAAGAACACGGTGCAGCTGAACGGCCTTACGCCTGACGGTACCGGCAATATCGAGTTCACTGTGGTGAAAGGAGCCGGCGGTTCGTTCGCTTACCTGAACGCCCTGGTGATCCAGGCCTATACCGACCTGGGACTGCCCCTGGCACCGGCCAACCTGGTGGCTTCGGCCAAAACGAAGACCAGCGTGCAGCTGACCTGGAGCGACAAGTCGGACAACGAAACCGGTTTCGAACTGTACCGCGCTACCTCCGCCAACGGCGTATACAGCCTGGTAACTACCGTAGCCTCCAACGTAACGGGTTATAACGACGCAAACCTGAAAGAGAATACCTCGTACTTCTACAAGGTGCGGACCGTGGCCAACGGTGTGTATTCTTCTTACAGCAATACCGCCAGCACCTCTACGTTTGCCTTCCTGGTACACATGAACTTCAACAGGGATCTGCCGGCAGCCGCCCCCTGGAACAACACGAACAACGTTCCGATGGTAGGCTCCGTATACAGCAACCTGATGAACGAGCTGACAAACCCCACCGGCATGGACCTGACCGTAATGACTGATTTCAGCGGTGAGAACCCCTTCGGTATGGTAACCGGCGACAACAGCGGCGTGTTCCCCGACAATGTGATCCGCTCTTCCTGGTGGCTGGACTTCGGTGTGACCTCCAAAGTAAAAGTGAGCGGGCTGAGCCAGAATATGGAATACAACTTCGTATTCTTCGGCAGCCGGAACGGCCCTGGTGATAAAACTACCGTGTACTCGATCGGCAACAAGAGCGCTTCGCTCCAGGCCGCCTACAACGTCAGCAATACAGCTACCATTGAGAAAGTACGTGCTGATGAGAACGGCGAGGTGGAAATTACGGTGTCCCTCGGACCTACAGCCCAGTTCGGCTACCTCGGTGCCTTTGTGATCCAGGCCTACAAGCCTGCTGCAGATGCCCCGGCCCAAGGCGGCAACCCGACCCTGGTGAGTGCCTCTACCCAGCGCTTCGCAACTGTGAACCAGCAGGTTACCGCCGCTGCCCCGAGCGCTGCCCGGGATCGTGCCGAAAGCCCTGCACTGGCCGGCTACCCCAACCCGTTTGAAAATGCGGTTACCCTGAGCACCCGCTTTGAAAAAGCAGAGCAGCAGGTTTCCGTACAGGTGCGGGATGTGAGCGGAAAAGTAGTGTACACCCGCCTGATCGGCAGCGTGCCGGAGGGGGCCTGGACCTACCGCCTCCAGCTGGGTTCAGCACTTGCGCCGGGTATGTATACCCTGCAGCTGGTGCGGCCCGACAGCAACCAGCCTCCGGCAACTGTTAAACTTTTGAAAACCAAATAAGCAGAAAAGTCCGGCCTCGTGCCGGACTTTTTACTTTGGGGATTCTTTTTGTAATATTGCCATAATACGTGATGCGATGGAACTGATATATATATTTCGTACCCTTTACCGTAAAAAATGGATCATCCTCCTGAGTACCTTTCTTGCCATGGCCGCAGCATTCGTGCTTACCATGAACAAGAAAAAGATGTACCGGTCATGGACCCAGCTTTCCACAGGTTTTACCGTGAACAAAGACCTGCAGCTGGCACAGGAAAACTTCAACCTCCATCAGATCGACGCCAACTTCAACAACACCATACAGAGCTTTAACTCGCCCAAGGTCCTCAGCCTCCTTTCGTATTCCCTCATGCTGCATGACCTCACGAGCCCCCGGCCGTTCAAAGACCCGGCCAAGCTGGACTTTGAAAAGCATCCGGATATGAAGAACATCAACAAGGCCGAAGTGGCCAGGTTCTTCGCCGGCAAGCGCGACTCCATCCTCATTCTGGATCCGAGCAATACAAAAGAGAAGTGGCACATGGATCTGCTGGAGCTGTACGGCTATAACCGCGAGGAGCTCAAAAAAACCTTATATGTCGGCCGTTACCAGCGCACCGATTATATCGACATCACCTTTCAGTCGGAGAACCCGGATATGTCGGCCTTCGTGGTGAATACGATGGTGAAGGAGTTTTTCCGGTACCAGGATGCATTCAACCGCGAAAAATCACAGGAAGCAATGCTGGCCCTCGATTCCACCGTACGGAAGCGGAAGGCGGAACTCGATGAACGCCTCATGACCCGTGCCCGTTTCCTTACTGATTCAATGCCTTCCAACGGTATGGACCAGGGGTTGCAGCTCGGACAGGTAGCCCAGTATGAATCGGCGCAGGCCGAAGAACTGGCGCGCACCCAGGACCTGCAGTACCAGCTGGCCCAGATCAACCGGCAGCTCAGTACTATGGGTAAGGGAGGTACGGCTACCCCTACCACTACAACTTCCGCCCCCGGCAATAACGTTGAATATTTTGCTGCCCGGCGCCAGTACAACGACCTGTACGACCAGTATGTAAAAGGGGGATCTTCCGACCCGGAAATGCGTAAGCGGCTCGATGACCTGCGGCGTACCATGACCGAAAAGGCGCCCACCGGCGCGGGCGGAACGGCGGCCGATCCGTACAATCCGAACAGCGGTCGTCGTGAACTGCTGGAACAGCAAAAGATCGCCATCGAAGGCCAGCTGAAATCGGCCATGTCCAAATCTTCCTTCTACGGCGGAAAGCTGGGCAGTATGCGCAGCCAGCTGAACAGTGCCTCGCCGGCAGCAGCCGCCAAGCTGCAGCAGCTGGACAAGGACGTGGAACTGGCCACCCTCGAATACACAAGCGCCAAGGAACAGTTCAACAAGGCGGGCGACCTGAGCGAAGGCGTGAATACCTTCAAGCAAACCATAGCCGGCCAACCGGCTTCGGAACCCGAGCCTTCGCGCCGGCTGGTGGTATTGGCCCTTTCGGGTATCACCGTATTTATCCTCAGTTCCCTTATTTTCATTTTCATTGAATATTTCGACCAGTCGATCAAGACGCCTTCCCAGTTCCAGCGCCAGACCGGCCTGAAGCTGCTGGGTACCGTAAATGCGGTGAACTTGAAAGGCGTTACGCTGAAAGACCATGTGACGCATATCGAAAAGGAAGAAGCACAGCGCGATAACTATTTCCGGGAGCTGCTGCGCAAGCTGCGGTACGAGATCGAGCACAGCGGCAAGCGGGTGATCCTGTTTGCCTCCACTGAGCCGCGCCAGGGCAAAACCACCCTGTCGCAGGCCCTGGCCTTCAGCCTGAGCCTGGGAAAGAAAAAGGTATTGCTGCTGGACACCAACTTCTGTAACAATGACCTGACGGTATTCAACCAGGCGCAGCCCACGCTCGAACAGTTCTCCGGGAACGGCAGCCTTTCTTCGTCGGAACCGTTCCGTGATTTCATTACCGAAACCGGCGTGGAGAACGTGGACATTATTGGCTGCAAGGGAGGCGATTACACACCTTCGGAGATCCTGCCGAAGAATCACCTGCTGAACTATATTCCCGACCTGCTGAAGAGCTACGATTACATCTTCATGGAAGGCGCCCCGCTGAACGGCTTTACCGATACCAAAGAACTGGTGCAGTATGCCGATGGGGTAGTGGCCATTTTCTCGGCCACTTCCGTGGTGAAGCAGTCCGACAAGGAATCGATCAAGTTTTTCCATAACCTGAACGGGAAGTTCGTAGGCGCCATCCTGAACAAAGTGGAAGAATCGGATATCAATCTCTGACGTGTAAACCACTGCTTTTGCCGCTTACCGCCGATACCAAAACTCCAGCACTGCCCCCTCAGGCAGTACCCAGGGATGCACGCAAACGAATGGACTGGGTGGATTACGCCCGGGGCCTGGCCATCATCCTGGTCGTGTTCCGCCATTCGCTGGCCGGGATGGACCGCTCGGGGCTGGAAGTGCCGGCGGCACTCTGGAACATCCAGGAGTTTGTCTTCAATTTCCGGATGCCGGTCTTCTTCATGCTGTCGGGTATTTTCCTTGCCCGTTCACTGGAAAAGAAACCGGCCGGAGAGCTGGTGCGCAACAAGGCCTATACGCTGTTATACCCCTACGTGCTGTGGGCCGTGATCTTTATTTCGATCCAGATCGCCCTATCGGGTGTCACCAATGCCCAGCGTACCCCCCGCGATTTCCTGTACATCATTACCCAGCCCCGGAACCTCGATCACATGTGGTACCTGCTGGCCCTGTTCAACACCAGCCTGCTGCTGATTGCCCTGGCACCCCTGCTGCTCCGGCGCCCCGCGCTGCACCTGGCGGCCGGCTTCGGGCTGCACATGGTTTCGTTTCTGGTCAAAGACTACAGCCTGTTCTCCGACCTGCTGTACCATTATATTTTCCTGGTGATCGGCACCGTTATTACCAAGCAGCTGTTTGCGCAAAAAGAAGAAGTGCCGGGGAAAGACCTGCGCACGCTCCTCCTGCTGACGCCTGTTTTTATTGCAGGTCAGCTGGCCTGGCTTCACCTGCGGCCCGGGAACCTACAGATGCAGGCCCTGTTCCTGGTCATTACCCTGGTGGCCTGCACCTTTTTCTATTTTGCCTGCCGCGTCGGGTACCGGGCCGGCCTGTTCCGCGGACTCGTTTACCTGGGACGACATTCCATTTACATTTATATCCTGCACCTTCTGGTGATTTCTTCCTTCCGGATCGTTTCGCTGCGCCTGCTGGACTTGCGGAATGTATATGTACTGGCCGCAGCCTCCCTGGTGCTGGGCATAGCAGTGCCCCTGGTCATTTATGAGCTGGGGAAGAAGCGGGGGATCCGGTACCTGTTTACACTCGAACCCGAACGGAAACCCAATGGCTAAAAAGTATGCATACTGGATATCGGCAGGGAAATATTCCATGCTCCAGAAGCTCTCCGTGGTCTTCTTCGGGCTGGTGACCTTTATGATGCTGGCCCGGATGTATACCCCGGCGGTGTATGGTGTCTGGGGCCTGTTTATGATCATTTCCTCCATCGTGGAAACGGCCCGGGCCTCCCTCATCCGCAATGCCTATGTGCTTTTCATCAATAAAAACGAGGAAAAGGACCATCCGGCCGTGGAAGCGGCGGCCCTGCTTTCCAACTGCGTGCTCACCGGGCTGCTGATCCTGTTCTTTTTCTTCAGCCGGCACTGGCT
>DATAGL010000910.1:0-2171 GCA_036263755.1 Chitinophagaceae bacterium
GTACTTGATCGAATCCATCGGCGTCATGACGGTGTCCTTTTCGCGCTGGGCATTCCAGGCAAATACCTTCATCGGCACCTTCTGACTGAAGCTGCGCCTGATCTCCTCATCGGATAACCCGTCGGCCTCCATGTTGCGCCAGCGGTCGGAGGCTTTCATGGCTGCATTGAGCACGTTCTGCCGCCCTTTCCACACTGAGCCGGTGCGGATGTTGCTCTGCCGGTTGAGGGCTTTCTGGAGCACGGGCATTTGCTGGGCCACCGCTTCTTCTGCGTATTCCTGCATCCGCGGGTTGATGGTGGTGAAGATCCGCAGGCCGTCGTCGTAAATATCGTAGGCATCGCCGTTCGGTTTTTCCAGGCCATCAAGGGCCGTTTCCAGTTCGTCTTTCAGCACTTCGCGGAAATAGGGCGCATACCCGGTGTTTTCGTCCAGCTTCTTGTATTTGGTAACAATGGGCAGGGTTTTCAGCCGCTCGGTTTCGGCCGTTGCGAGAAAACCGTTCTTTTCCATCTGGCCCAGCACCACGTTACGGCGCTCCTGGGCCGCCCTCGGGTTGCGGCGGGGGTTATACAACGAGTTGGCCTTGAGCATGCCGACCAGTACCGCGGCTTCTTCCACTTTCAGCCGGTCCGGCTCTTTCTGGAAAAAGGTACGGGCCGCATTGCGGATGCCATAGATATTTTCCCCGAAAGGAACGGCATTGAGGTAGAGGGCAATGATTTCCTCCTTGGTGAAATTCCGTTCCAGCCGGATGGCGATGATGTATTCCTTGAGCTTTTCGATCACGCGCATGGCCCTGTTCTTGCTCCCCTGGTCGAGCAGGGTCTTGGCCAGCTGCTGCGTGATGGTGGAGCCGCCGCCTTCCTTGCCCAGCAGGAAAACCGCGCGGGCCGTGGATTTTACGTCGATGCCCGAATGATCGTAAAAGCGCTCGTCTTCCGTAGCCACCAGCGCATTGATCACATGCTTGGAAATATCGCTGTAGTTCACGTTGCTCCGGTTGCCGCGCTCGCGGTAGTATTTGCCCATCAGCGTTCCGTCGACGGCGTATACTTCGGAGGACTGTACAATGCTGGGATTTTCCAGTTCTTTGAGCGAGGGCATCTTGCCGAATACACCCAGCATGGCCAGGATGATCACAAGCACAAAAATGCCGAAGCCGCCAAGGAAAACCATCCAGAAAATGCGGACACTTTTTTTCATACAAGTAAAATCTAAATAAAAAGGTAGGACTTCCCGTCTAGATACTGTTTCAAGCGCCTGCTCACCGGGAACGCCAAACATCAAAGCTATAAAATCAGGTGCAACGGGAGGTTAAAATTTGACCTGCATATTCTGTTCCAGAAACTTCAGGTACCGGTCCAGATCGGGGTTGGCTTTCAGGAAATCGAGGTTGGGCGCGGAAATGATCGTGAAGGAATAATTTTCCGCCTTCAGCCAGGGCACAATTTCCGAAGCGGCGGATTTCATGGCTTTCTGCACATAGTCGGTGGCAAAAACGGCGTTGTTGAACGCTCCGATCACCAGCAGTTTGGTGCTGTCGTTCAGCGGGTGAATCCCGATTTCCATCGGTTGGGAATAATACCGTTCCCGGTTGAAGCGACTGAAGGCATTCCGGGCCTCGTTCACAAATACGGCATCGACCTTCCGGAGTATGAGCAGCACCATGTGGGGTGCATCGGCGTTCACCTGATAGCCAGAGGCAGGCCGGTCGGGGGGTGCAGCGAACCGGCGGCTGGCCGTGTCCACCTGGGCGGATCGAACCCTGGGCTTGGCCGGGGCATTGACGGTGGAAAGCGCCGTGCTGTCGCGGCGGATGGCTAACGGGGCCGGTTCTTCCGCTGCCGGCGGGGCGGCGGTTACGGTATCCCGGGTAACCGGCGGCGGGGTAAAGACCACCGGTGCTTCTTCGGCCGGCCGCTCGATCTGGAGGTTTCGCAGTTCTTCCTCGATTTCCTTGCGCCGCTTCACCACTTCGATCATATTGGTCGCCTTGGCAGCCACCGGAGATGCCGGGTTCTGGGCGATGAGGGACTTCAGCGATTCAATGGCCAGGCTGTCCTGCTGCTGCTGCAGGTGGTACACGGCTTCCAGGTAGAGCAGCTGGGGCGACCAGCTGGTGGTCTGGTACAGGGAATCCGCCAGGCGACGGGCCGCTCTTCCTTCTT
>DATAGL010000911.1:0-2131 GCA_036263755.1 Chitinophagaceae bacterium
AAAGATTCTGCTGTCATCAAGTTTACAGCTGCCGGCAAAACCGGTTCTTACTCTTTTGAACCCGTGCATGAAGGCGCGTACCTGGTTTCCGTTACTTCGGTGGGCACTGAGAAGGCATTCAGCGCACTCTTTACCCTGGCCGCAGGACAACAGCTTGAATTGCCCGCCATTCAGCTGCGGGCCGCGGCAAAAGCTATGACAGGTGTCACCGTACAAAGCCGCCGTCCGCTGATTGAGACCAAGCTGGATAAGACGGTGGTGAACGTAGATGCTTCCCCTACCAATGCCGGGGCCACTGCCCTGGAAGTTCTGGAGAAATCGCCGGGCGTTATGGTGAACAATGACGGACTGATCTCGTTGCGGGGCAAGCAGGGCGTAATTGTTATGATCGACGGCAAGCCCACTTATCTTTCTGCCACCGACCTGGCCAATATGCTGAAGAACATGCCGGCATCGGCCCTGGACCAGATCGAGATCATGACCAATCCGTCTTCCAAATACGATGCATCCGGCAATTCCGGGATCATCAACATTAAAACCAAGAAAGGCAAAACGGCCGGTTTCAACGGTACGCTGATGGTAGGTGCTACTTCTTCCATCTATAAACCCAACGAAGCCGTGTACTTCATTCCGAAGTCGCAGAACAGTTTTACATTCAATTACCGCAAGAACAAGATCAACCTCTTTGGCAACTATAACCCGAACTTTTTCCGCGGCCGCAACCAGCAACTCATCGACCGAAATTTTGCCGATACCGTGATCAATCAGCGTACCGACTTCCGGTTCCGCGGGGATAACCATACGGTGAAGCTGGGACTTGACTGGTTTGCCGACAAGAATAATGTATTCGGCGTAGTGCTTGGCGGATTTGGCTTCTTCGGACATCCGAACCCCTCCACCACAACGGATAAAAACGGCAAGGACGGCCGGCTCGGCAGCCGCATGATGTCCACCGCTGCCAATGATATCACCTTCAAAAACTTTACGGCCAATATCAACTGGAAACACAACTTCGACAGCGCCGGGCAGGACCTTACTGCCGATGCGGATTACCTGACCTATGACAACCTGTCGAACATGCTGCTGGTCACCGATAACTATGATGCCTCGGGTCATGCCACAGCACCTACCTTCTTCCTGAAAGGAAACCTGCCCTCCGGAATTTATATTTATTCCTTCAAGAGTGATTATGTGAAGCCGTTCAAAAGCGGAAGGTTCGAAGCCGGGGTGAAGACCTCCTTTGTAAAGAATGACAACCTGGTGGATTACCAGATGAAGGCCGGAGACAAGTGGGTACCTGATGCCCGGTCCAATCATTTCATTTATGAAGAAAACATCAATGCCGCTTATGTGAATGCCAACCGGCAGTTTAAGAAATGGACCTTCCAAGGCGGACTCCGGGTGGAAAACACCATTGCCCGGGGCCACCAGATCACGAACAATATCAAGTTCGACCGGAACATCACCAGTCTGTTTCCCAGTGCTTTCGCATCGTATGAAATGAATGAAAAGAACAAGTTGACTGCCTCCTACAGCCGCCGGATCACACGGCCGAACTACCAGAACCTGAACCCGTTTGTGTACTTCCTGGATTCACTCACCTACATGCAGGGGAATCCAAACCTGCTGCCGCAATACACGCATAACATGGAAGTGAGTCATGCTTTCAAGGGAAAGTACATCACGACGCTGGCTTACAACAATACAACTGATGTGATTTCGCAGATGCTGAAGCAGAACACGGCCGAAAAGAAAACCTTCATGACCTTTGAAAACGTGGCCAAGCTGAACAGCATCTCTCTGTCCATCACTGCTCCGTTCACCTTTGCCAAATGGTGGAACGGCAACTTATTTACCACAGTCTTTAATAATCATTACAAGGGTATTTACAACAATAAACCGATTGATATGTCGGCCACTTCGTTCACGGCCAACCTGACCAACACCTTTACCCTGGGGAAAGGCTATACGGCCGAGATCAGTGGATTTTACCGCCATAAAGGTATTGATCAGCTCGCCCTGATGCAACCCATTTACCAGATGTCCTTTGGCGGCCAGAAGCAGGTGCTCAAGGGCAAAGGCACGGTACGGCTGAATGTACGCGATCCCTTTGCCTGGCAGCGGTTCCGCG
>DATAGL010000912.1:0-2248 GCA_036263755.1 Chitinophagaceae bacterium
AACAAAAAGCAGGTAGGGCAGCTGGTGCAGGAAAGAAGAAATGAGCTCCCGGGTACCGGTATTGATATCGTCGCCGTATTGCCTGTTGAACTTCTGCGCCCGCTGCTTCGCCCGGCGCTCGAGCCAGGAGCCGTCTTCGAGCTCGGCGGAGTCGAGGGTAATATTGCCCCACTTCATCCGGTAGGCCCCGCCCTTGTAGGTGATGGGCACAAAGGCAGAGTCGTGCTCCATATCGTAATCCTTTTTCGTATATTTTTTTTGCACTTCGTCGGATTCCACCGGCACCAGCACGAGCCGCTTGGTGGAGTCCAGCAGGAGGTCCAGCTGCCGCTGAACGGTACTGTCGGCCGGGTTCTGCCGGGCCTCCGCGGTCTTCTGCATGATGAGCTGCAGGCGCTCGGACCGGTCCATTACGTTGTCCGTATCAATGGTGCCCAGGAAATTGCCGTCGGTCAGGGAGAAGAAGAACAGGAAGAATACCGCCGAGGTAAACAGGTACATCCGGATCGGGTCGAGGTAACTCATGCGCTTGCCGGACACATAAGCGCGGGGCACGAAGCCGGGGCGGAACAGCAGGTACCTCAGGGTATCGAAAAACTTGCCGTCAAAATGAAAAATGTCGTAAATGAAATGACGGGTGAGGGAGAAGAAGTTCTGGTGGGGAAGGATGTTTTCCTGCCCGCAGGCCTGGCAATACCGTCCCTGCACCTGCGTGCCGCAGTTCAGACAGTCTTTTTCCGCTCGTTCGGGTTGGTGGGACACGTAAAAAATTTTGCTAAAAATAGCGACAAATGGTCCACTTCGGCGATTCCCGGCGTGCCGCACTCTTTTAACGCAGTAAATTTGGGCGCCATATCTTACGGGCGGGCCCGGCGGCCGGGCAGCTTCCGTTTCCGTACGGTGAAAAACAAACTACCAGACATGAAAATCCTTTTCCTCTTCGTACTCCTGGCGGCGGTGGCCCCGGCCTCCGCGCAATACTATTACAAGGATATCGTGGGTACGCGGGAAACGGCCGACATGATCCGCGCGTACCGGGCGCAGAAGGTCAGCCGCGTGGTGCTGCAAAGCTATGACGGCGACAATGTGCGCAGCGATGACTTCTTCGTCGAGCAGGTGTTCTCCCCTTCAGCTTCCTCCTTAACCACGACCACCCGTTCGGGCGTTACGGATGCTTCGGTGCTGACCGCCTATACGGATGCCTCCGGGCAGGTAGTGCGTACTTCCGACAGCAGCGGTGCGGTGGTGAGCACCACCACGTACCAGTATGATACGGAGGGCCGGCTCCTGAGGGTCAACAGCAGCAGCGCCGACAGTACGGGCGCAGCCCCGATGACCGAGGAGCACCACTGGCAATGGGCGGAAGGAAAGCCGGTGCGCATGCTGCGCATCAAGGACGGGCGCGATACCACCGTGGTTACCTTCGGCACCGACGAAGCCGGAAATGTCATCGAGGAGCGGGCTGCCCGCCGCGGCGTGGCATCCGAGCCCGTGTCTTATTTCTACGATGCCCAGAAGCGGCTGACCGACGTGGTGCGCTACAATGCCAAAGCCCGCCGCCAGCTACCCGATTATATGTTCGAATACTCGGCCTCCGGTCAGGTGATCCAGAAGATCACCGTTCCGGCAGCCGGCTCTGAGTACCTCATCTGGCGGTACCAGTACGACGATAAAGGACTAAAGATCCGCGAAGCCGTTTTCAATAAGCAAAAACAACTCATCGGAAAGATTGAATACCAGTACCAGTTTCAACCCTGAATACCGGTACCTGGGCGACCGCCTGACCGATGAAGGCCTGCGCGGCCAGTATTGCGCAGCCGTGCGCCGCCGGGGCAAATGCCTGCGCGGACGGAACGGGGCCATGCTGGTCGCCTTTCAGAACGGCACCACTGCCGTAATCCTGGGAAGGCTGCTGCGGCGGCTGGACCGCGTAACCGTTGAAAAACAAAAACCGATTACCTGAGTGAGCCACATGAAGCCTATCCGGCACATCCTGCTGATGGATGACGACCTGGACGACTGCGATATTTTTACCGAAGCCCTGGCCGAAGCCGCCCGGGGCATCCGGCTGACCTGCCGGCAGAACCCGGAAGAGGCCCTGGAGGATATTCCTTCGCTGGAACCCGACCTTATTTTCCTGGACATCAACATGCCCCGGAAAAACGGGTTTGAATGCCTGAAAGACCTGAAATCCGGGGAGGACTCGCGGCACATCCCGGTAGTGATGTATTCCAATTCGGGACGGCCG
>DATAGL010000913.1:0-1527 GCA_036263755.1 Chitinophagaceae bacterium
TGGATCACTTTTCCCGATCCGCAGCTGCGCATTTCCCGCTCCAAAAAGCGGCTGACCCATCCGAAATTCCTGCGTCTTTATTACCAGGTGCTGAAACCCGGGGGAAAGATTCACCTCAAAACCGACAGCCCCGACCTGTACGCCTTTACGAAAAAAGTGATCGGCATGTATGGCTGTACCCTGCACCAGGACCTGAACGACATTTATGCCGAGCCGGGGCTGCCGCCGGAACTGCGTATCAAAACACACTACGAGGCGCTTGATATCGCCAACAGCAACCGGGTACACTACCTTTGCTTTACACTGCCGGAAACGCTACCCTCCAAAGAGCTGGATGCGTTGCTGCAGCAACAACTGAAAGACGATGCCGGCATTGACTGAAGGAGAAGACTACTACCTGAACGAGCAGGGCCTGATGGTGCTGACAGAAAAATACCACCTGGGCAAAGGCTTTTGCTGCGGGAACGGGTGCCGTCACTGCCCCTATGATTACCAGCGCGTGCCCGAACCGAAACGCTCCCTACTTCTGCAACAGCGGGCTCATGAAAAAGAAAAAAGATCGTAAACCGGAACAGCCGTTAAAAAAGGTTACCCCCTCCGGGCGGACCGATGCCTCTTTTTTTGCCCTGGTGTATGATGTGGTCCGGCAGGTTCCGAAAGGACGTGTAACTTCCTACGGCGCCATCGCCGAAGCGCTGGGTACCCGATCCTCGGCCCGTATGGTGGGCTGGGCAATGAACGGAGCCCACCTCATCCAACCTAAAGTTCCTGCTCACCGGGTGGTAAACCGGAACGGACAGCTTACCGGGAAAATGCATTTCGCTTACCCGGACCAAATGCAGGAATTGCTCGAAAAGGAAGGCGTAAAAGTGGAAAACGACCAGATAGTGGAGTTTCAGCGGCTCTTCTGGGATCCCGGCACGCACAGCAGTTTATAACAGGTCACTTCTGCACAATGTATAAAAAAAGCCACCTTCCGGCAGCTTCACTATGTTAAAAAGGGTTGCATCAAAAAGCAGCGCTATCAATAATACTGACTGATCATGGCATAGACCACCGGTCCGGTCACTGCCACATAAAACCACATCGGCCAGGTAATTTTTGCGATCTTACGGTGGCGGGCATTTTCCCCGGTCAGGGCACGGTACGCCGAAAACAGGATATAAGGAAGGGATACCCCGGCCAGAAGGATATGCGTACCCAGGATGACAAAATAAACCATGCGCAGGGCTCCTGCCGCCGCTTTTTCGGCTTCATCCACCAAGCCGTTCTTATCGGTATCGCCATACCAGGTAGAGCCTGCAAACAGGTGGTGCGCTACATAAGAAACCAGAAACAGGACTGACAGGACGATCGCTACCAGCATGATATTGCGGTGGGCCGTATAATTGCCCTTTTTGGCAGTTATGAGGCCGGCCACCAGCAGAACGGCTACGATACTATTGATCACGGCATTGACCAAGGAAAATACATGAGGGTCGAAGCCCAGATCCACATCCAATGTAATGCGTTCCAGGGCCGTTACCA
>DATAGL010000914.1:0-5072 GCA_036263755.1 Chitinophagaceae bacterium
CGCTTGACCGGGATTCCTGAAGAACTTTTATGCTTGCATTCCGGTCAGGCATCCTTAACGGAACGTCCGGTGAGCATGGTGGCTTTTACCGGACTTCACCGGCATTACCTATTAGCCATAAAATGCGCGGTCGATTGAAGATTAGGCGGAGGCCACCGCCATTCCTTTTTCAAAGGCTTTGATGATCTCTTCGTTGCGGCGCCAGAGAAGGGTTTCATTGATGAAAAAGCGGATAAAGCCCTGCGGGCCCGGGGTGCGTGCCATCATGTTGTGCTCCTGCTGCAGGTAAGCTGTAAGCTTGCCGGTGTCCACTTTCTTTTTCAGGTGCAGCTGGTGCACGTTACTGCCCTGCTCAAAGGTTTTCACTTCCGCCAGCCCGGCGGCTTCCAGGCGACGGAACAGGTCTTCCCCCTTTGCTTTTGCTTCCTGCCACATCGCATCGATCCGGTCGATGCGGTCCAGCGCAATGGCGGCATAGGGCCAGGCCTGGAAGATGCTTCCGCCCATGATCTTGATCCAGTGCGCCGTTTCATCGATCAGGGCTTTACTGCCGCAAAGGATGGCACCGCCCGGGCTGCCCAGGTATTTGTACAGGGAAAAATAAACGGTATCGAACAGGGCGGCATAAGCCTGGACCGGAACACCCGACCAGGCTGAAGCAATATGGAGCCTCGCCCCATCCAGGTGGGTCTTGATCCCGGCTTTCCGGCAATAGCCGGTGATCCGCTGCAGTTCATCCATGGGATACACGTAATTATCCACGCGCCGCACGGGTGTTTCGATGGATACCGCACCGGTACCGGTCGGGAACGCTTCCCCGCTTTTGTGGTAGGCCAGGGCGGATTCCAGTTCCGCCAGGGTGAAGGCGGCCTTGCCTGCAGCCAGCGGAACCAGCCGCTTGCCGTGCACGGTCTGCGCCGCATCGGCTTCGTCGCGGTACAGGTGGCTTGTTTCCTGCACATATATTTTGGATTGTGCGCCGGACAGCAGTTTTACCGCCAGATTATTGGCCAGTGTGCCCGTAGGCAGGAAAATGGCTTTTTCTTTCCCGGACAAGGCCGCGAACTTTTCTTCCAGTGCTTTCACGGCACCGCCGGCCCCATAGAAATCCTGGCCGGCGCCTTTGTTCTTTAGCGCAGTCTGAAGGTCACCAAGGTATTCCTGCGGCGTGCGGAGCGGCAGGTCCGTTACGAAATTAATGGCTATGGGCTCTTTACCATTGGCCCAAGCAGACCTACCCGGAAAAGCGAAGGCAGCCGGAGATAACAAAAGCGGCAAGGCACCGCCTCCGGCATTCCTGATAAACTTCCTGCGGCCGATGGGATCCATGTTGGAACGTTTTGATGAATGTGTAAATATGCAGATATGCAAATGTGCAAATATGCAGATGTGCAGATGTGCAAATTAAGGAAAGGAACAAATGCGGAAATATAAATGCATTGGATCAGCAAAGGAAAATGAAACACCTGACCATCCAGACATTACCTATTTGACCATCTGCCCAATAAAGCCATTTGCATATTTGCACATCTGCACATCTGCAAATCTCTCAATTGTCGATCGCAGCGAACACCAGCTGGCGGAACATCCAGCCCGTGGGATCGTTTACCGGGCCCTGGGTTTGTTTCATCAGGATACCGATCACTTTTTCCTTCGGGTCTGCAAAAAACTGGGTATTGAAATAGCCGCCCCAGTCGAAGGTGCCGGCGCTGCCCTGACCACCTGCATCCTGGCCGGCCGCGGTAACCACCCCGAAGGCCAGTCCGTAGTGCTGCCTGCCGTTACCAAAAAGGCTGCCGGTGTGGTTGCCCATCATGGACTGTACGGTCGTGCGGCTCAGGATGCGTACGCCGTTCAGTTCCCCCTCATTTAAGTACATCTGCAGGAAGGTGGCGTAATCCTTTGCAGTGCTGCTCAGGCCAGCTCCTCCGGAAAAAAAGCGCTGCGCACCCGTCACCGGAAATTGCGGATCGTAAAAGGTTGTGGGCCAGGGTTCCCACTGGCCGTTCTGCTTTCGCTGTACCGATACCAGGCGCCCTGCTTTGTTCTGGGGCAGGTAAAACCAGGTATCGTGCATCCCCAGCGGCTCAAAGAGGCGCCTGCGCAGGAACTGATCGAACGGCAGGCCCGAAACCACTTCCACCAGGTAGCCCAGCACGTCCAGCCCTTCACTGTAGGTGTACCGTTCGCCGGGCTGGTGGTGCAGCGGCAGCCGGGCAAGTCTTTTGACGCTTTCGGCAATGGTTATGTTTTCCGTGGTGAACAGGTCGGTCACGCCGGCCTTTGCATAGATCATCCGCATCCGTTCATCGCTGTCGATGACCCCGTAGCCGATGCCGGAAGTATGCGTGAGCAGGTGCCGGATGGTGATCTCGCTTTTGGCCGGAACGGCCGTGTAGGAAGTATCGGCGTACCGGAACGACTGCAGCACCTGCGCGTTTTTGAATTCGGGAATGTATTTGGAAACAGGGTCGTCGAGGCGGAACCTGCCTTCTTCCCAAAGCATCATGACCGCGGTGGAGGTGATGGCTTTTGTCTGGGAAGCGATGCGGAAAATGTCGTCCCGCTGCATTGGGCGCCCGCTGCGGCTATCGGCGAGGCCGAAGGCTTTGTGGTACACGATCTTCCCGTTGCGGGCCACCAGGGCCACGATCCCGGGCAGGTCGCCCGAAGAAACGGCCCGCCGGCACATGCTGTCGATCAGGGCCAGCCGTTCCGGTGAAAGGCCGGCGCTTTGGGGAGCAGCTTCCGATAAAGGCGGCGATTTTCTGAGCGATTTGGTCTGGGCACCAGCAGCAATGCTGCAGGCAAGCAAGAGGGAGAGGAGCGCGGTCTTCATATCCTAAATATAAAATACCGGGCGCAAACGGCTAGGGCTTTCCAGCCGCCGGCATTTCTTCCGGCAGATGCCTAAGTTTGCGTTAATTTCGGCCCCATCCAATTTACGTAACACCAACCGCCTTTTTTTATGGCCAGATCAGGACCGATCGTTCTTGTTGACGATGATGAAGATGACCGGGACTTCATCATTGACGTGCTGAAGGAACTGGATATCCCCAATCCCGTGCTTTATTTCAACGATTGTGCCCCCGCTTTGCGCTACCTGAAGGAAACGCAGGATTCCCCTTTTCTCATCATCAGCGATGTGAACCTGCCGAAGCAAACAGGGCTCGAGTTCAAGCGCAGCATTGACACCGACCCGCAACTGCGCCAGAAGAGCATTCCTTTTGTTTTTCTGTCCACCTCGGTGCGGCAGCAGGATGTGAATGAAGCTTACAGCCAGATGACCACGCAGGGCTTTTTCCAGAAAAAAGCAAAGCTGGAGGAGCTGAAAAAAGTCATCCGCATCATTTTCGATTACTGGGAGCATTGCTTTCACCCGAATACCTGAGGCATGTAACTGCCGTCAGCCGGAAAGAAATAAAAAGAGGCGCTGTGTTTCTGCACAGCGCCTCTTTTTATGTTTTGGACCAGGATCAATGCGCGAGCTTACCGCGGGTATTGTTGTTGTGGTCAATAAATTCAAAGGTGTCGGTAGTGAGGGTGGCGATTTCGGAAATATAGGTGCCCGTTTCGTTCTTCACTTCCACCTTTTTGCCTTCCTCCAGGAACCGCCAGGTACCGGGATGGGAATAGCCAAACTGGTCGATCTCCTTTACCGTTCCGTCCTTCTGAAAAGTAACCTGGTTCTTCGTCAGGTCCAGGTCATTTTCGGACCGGCCTCTTTTGAACGTGAGTTCCTTACCGTTGTGCCCCTGTTTGAAATAGTATTCCGTGTAGATCCAGGTGCCGCTGGTCAGCTTCTCGGCATGCGTGGCTTTGTCCTGGGTATTACATCCCAGGATGGCCCCGAAAGCCAGCAGCAAAGTAGCGGTGCGTCTCATGTGTCGATTTTAGATGGGTGCAAAGTTAATCGGGAAAGGCAAACCGGAAAACAGTCCCGCTGCAGCTTGTGGAAAAGTAGGGGTTTTCCCCGACGCCTGATCCTTTGCCTGCTGTTTGCCAGCCACTTACGGGGCTTTAATCAAAGAGGTGCATTCCCTCGTGCGCCGGGACGTCGCCGGGGGAGCATTTCCATAACGAATGAAGCTCCTCATTTTCGCGGGACGGCAGCCTGCCGGCCCTTTCCACCGGCATTATGCTGATGCTTCTCCGGGCAGTAGTATTATGAATTCCGCGCCATCTCCCGGCTGGCTCCTGGCCGAGATATGGCCGTGATGGTTTTCAATAACTTTACGGACAATGGACAGGCCTACTCCTGTGCCCTTGTATTCGGCCATCCCGTGTAAACGCGTGAATACATTGAAGATCCGTTCGCTATCTGCCTGGTCGAATCCGATCCCGTTGTCCTTCACCGTTACCTCGAAGTAATCGCCTTCCGGCAGGCCGGGTCCCTGTTTTTTATCCTCTGCCTTCCGGCACGAAAGGCTGATTACCGGAGGCGTACCCGGTTTGCTGTATTTAAGGGCATTCCCGATCAGGTTTTGAAAGGCCTGTTGCAGCTGGTGCCGGTGCCCGCGGATCGTAAACAGCCGGGGCACTTCAATGGAGGCGCCTTTCTGTTCAATTTCCAGATCCAGGTCACTGATCACCTGGGCCATCAGTTCATTCAGGTCGACCTGTTCGGCCAGTGTGGCGGTCTGGCTGACCTCCGAATAGGTTAACAGGTCGTCGATCAGGGTATTCATGCGTTTTGCCGCCAGCTCCATGCGTTCGAAATACTGCTTTTCCGCATCGTTCATCCGTTCCCCAGGCTCATTCTTAATCGCTCCGTAAATACATTGATCTTGCGCACCGGTTCTTTCAGGTCATGAGAGGCGGCATAGGCAAACGCTTCCAGGTTTTTGTTGGACCGCATCAATTCCAGGTTGGAATCGCCTAATTCCAGGGTGCGTTCCTGCACTTTCCTTTCCAGGTTTTCTTCCGACTTCCGGAGTGCCTGCTCGGCCAATTTCCGGTCGTGTATATCCACACCCACACCAAACCATTTAATGATCTGTCCCGTACCCGGGTCCCGGTAGGGATTAGCCCGGTTCAGGAACCAGCGGTATTCCCCATTGGCCGCCCGGTTG
>DATAGL010000915.1:0-4395 GCA_036263755.1 Chitinophagaceae bacterium
CTCCAGGTGGCTTTCGCCTTTGGAAAGGTAATACACGTCCGGATCTTCCTCCTGGTCATTCATCTCGTCCGGGTTGTCCACCAGCTTCACCGTTACCGTGAACTCATCGAAGAGCTGGAAGGGCAGGTTGGAATTGCACCGGTCGCAGTTCACTTCGGCTTTACCGCCGATTTCAAAGCGCAGCAACATGAAGTTGTTGTTCTTTTCGAGCAGTAATTTTACCTGGGCCTGGCAGTTCCAGAAGTCCTGTTCCTGGAATTCCTCAAAGAACGCGTCGTTGACCTCGTAATTGAATTCATGTACCCCCGGCTTCAAACCCACAAACGCAATCTCGTATTCCCGTCGGTTGGCCATGTATCCAATTTTAGAGTTTGCAAAGGTATAGGAAATCAATGAAAATCCGGTAGATTCACGAATAATTTAACGATTTTGGCCCTTTAGACATGGTGCGCACCCTGGTTACCGACCGTAAGTTATGGACTCTGCTGGGCCTGGCCCTGATCATCAAACTTTTCTCGCTCGACGAAAGCCGGGTAGAACGCTATTACACCGACGGGTTTTATCCCTGGATGGCCCGCGGCCTGCGTACACTGACCGGCTGGGTGCCCTTCTCCCTCGGTGACCTGCTCTATGCGGCGGCCTTCCTTTACCTTATTTTCCTGCTGGTACGGCTTGTGCGCCACCTGCGCGCCCGGACCCGCCCCCGGGTGGTCCTGTTCAAAGTGTTCCGCAAACTACTCTTTATCGCTTTATCGGTTTACCTCATTTTCAATATTTTCTGGGGGCTGAACTACGACCGCCTCGGTATTGCCGAGCAGTTCGGCCTGAAGGTGGAACCCTACGAGGTGGCTGAGCTGCAGGTACTGACCGAAGTACTGGTCACCCGCCTGCAGGCAGCGGCCCCTGCCGTGACCGACACGGCCCGGCAGCGCCTGGACCGGAACGGCCCCCTGTTCGATGAGGCGGTGGTCACCTATAGCCGGTTGTCCGACAGCCTGCCCTTCCTGGCCTACCGCACCACTTCCCTCAAACCGTCCATGTATTCGCATATCGGGCATTTCTTCGGGTTTACGGGCTATTACAACCCTTTCAGTGGCGAAGCCCAGATCAAGACCACGGTGCCCTTTTTCCTGAAGCCGTTTGTCATCTGCCACGAGATCGGCCACCAGCTCGGCTATGGAAAGGAGAACGAGGCCAATTTTGTCAGCTACCTTGCCTGCCGCAGGGCCCCGCACCCGGAATTCCGCTACTCGGGCTACCTCGAAATGTACCTCTATGCCCACCACGAACTGTACCGGCGCGATTCGGCCCGGGCCATCGCCTTACGGGACCGGCTGCCGGTGCAGGCCAAACAGGACATATCCGAACTGCAGCAGTACCTCGACCGGTCGGACAACCTGCTGGTGCCATACTTCGCCGCTTTTTACAACCAGTTCCTCAAGCTGAACAACCAGCCCAAAGGAAAGGAATCCTACAACCAGGTTGTGGCCTGGCTCATCGCTTACCAGAAAAAATACGGGCCCCGTTCCATCTAAGGCGGTTCCCGGTTGTTATAGGCACAAAAAAACATGATAGCTAATGGCTGGAAATTAGGGATTGCGCTCCTGCTGCCGCTGCTGACGGGGTTTGCCGCTTCGCAGGTGACCGTCACCGGGGCCGGCAGCTGGTATGCGCAGCTGAACAAGCCGGAATGGAACCCGCCGGGCTGGGTCTTCGCACCCGTTTGGACCTCGCTCTACCTGATGATGGGGATTGCTCTTTACCTCGTCTGGAAGTCGGATGCCCCGGTTCAGGAAAAGCGTACCGCCCTGATGCTTTGGTTCGGGCAAATGGTGCTGAACGGAACCTGGTCGTTCCTTTTCTTCGGGGCCGAGCACACCGGAGCCGCTTTTGCGGAGATCCTCGTGCTCTGGCTGGTCATCCTGGGGACCATCTTTGCCTTTGCCCGCATTCACCGGCTCGCCGCCTGGCTCCTGGTCCCGTATATTGCATGGGTCAGCTTTGCGGCCATCCTGAACGGAACGATCTGGAAAATGAATTGATGTACGGTGTACGATGTTTAATATGTGCGGTTTGCTACTATTCTTTCCTTATCTGCACATCCGCACATCTGCACATTCACCCACCCGCCCATTCACCTAAAGATTCACCTATTCACCCATTGACCCATTCACCAACTAAAAACGCTCCCTCAGGAGCGTATTTAGCATTACAGCGGCCGGATCCAGATGTTCCGGAAGGAGATCGGTTCACTGGGATCGCCGTGGTCCTGCAGGCGGATCGGTGCGGCACCGTGCGCTTTGCGGTAGGCGGCCTGGCCGATATACTGGGTGGGGCCCTTCAGTTCGTAATTATTCTGAACAAGCACACCGTTGAAAAATACGGTAACGCGGGCGGCGCTTTTCAGCGTGCCGTCGGTATTGAAGCGGGGTGCGGTCCAAACCACGTCGTACACGTTCCACTCGCCGGGCGGACGGTTGGCGTTCACCAGCGGGGCCTGCTGCTTGTAGATGGAGCCGGACTGACCGTTCACGTACGTTGGATTGTTATAGTTGTCGAGGATCTGCAGCTCGTAGCCTTCATCGCCGCCGCCGATGGCGGCCAAAAACAGGCCGCTGTTGCCGCGACCCTGGCCCGAGCCGGAAATATGGCCGGGTATGCGCCACTCGATATGGAGCTGGTAATCGGTAAAGCTTTGTTTCGTCTGTATGTTTCCGGTGCCTTTCTTCACGGTGAATACACCGTTCTCCACGGTCCATCCGGCGGGCTGGGAAGGATCCTTGGTGGAGGCCCACTGGTCGAGGTTTTTTCCGTCAAACAAAACGACGGCATCCGAAGGGGGCAGGCATTGCTGGCTGGTGGTGACCGACTTGGGTACCGGTTGCCAGACCTCCGTGTCTTCGGGTTTGGCTTTGGATTGGTTTTGCTGGGCTTGCGCGGCCAGGGAACCGCCCATTACCGCAACGGCAAGCAAATAGTAAGGCTTCATGAATGAGGTTTGTTTAAGGCTGAAGTTAAGGGAAAGAACCGCAGAACAGATGAATAACGAACAAAGAATGATGAAGTTTTGTATACAAATGCAAATGTTCAATATTCAATAAGCAAGTCGGAAATAGGTTAGCACAGCAGTCCTGCAGGCCGGCCTCCTTATTCATATTCTTTGTGCAACTTTGTGCCTTTGTGCCTTCGTGGTTCAAAAACGTATCCCTTAAAGCTTGAAGCTCGAAGCTCACAGCTAAAAGCTGTTCTTCCACATCATGCTTTCCACCGGCCGGTCGGGCTGGCCGCTGTACTTGGCGTTTTTCTTTTCGTTGTACTTCACTTCGATCTCACCCTCCACCGGGAAATAGATGAGCTGTCCGACCGGCATGCCGGCGTATACCCGCACGGGCTGCTTGACGGAAATCTCGAGGGTCCAGTTGCCGCAGAACCCGACATCGCCCTTGCCGGCCGTAGCATGGATGTCGATACCGAGCCGGCCGGTGGAGGATTTGCCTTCCAGGAAGGGAACGTGTGCGTGTGTTTCGGTATATTCGGCGGTAACGCCCAGGTAAAAGATATGCGGGTAAAGAACAAAGC
Organism: Chitinophagaceae bacterium; assembly: GCA_036263755.1. Classification (GTDB taxonomy): domain Bacteria; phylum Bacteroidota; class Bacteroidia; order Chitinophagales; family Chitinophagaceae; genus Flavisolibacter. The sequence goes on from DATAGL010000915.1 coordinate 3,580, forward strand.
CTTCTTCGGGAATCTCGAAATATTCGATCTGGTTGTGCTTCCTGGCGTCCAGGATGTGCTCGCGGTAGGTGGCCAGCACTTTCCCGAGGTGAACGTCGTAGCTGTTGCTGCCCAGGCATTCGCGGTCGTACGGCTGGATGCGGATCGTACCTTTTTCCATTTCCTCCAGGATGCGCTTGTCGGACAAGATCATGAAAATTTCGGATTTATAAGGATGAAATCCCCAATTTTGGGAGCGGCAAAATAACTAAAAATCCATCATGCCCATTTTTTTTCAGCAGGAGCTGGACGGCGATACCCGGCTGGGGGTTTGGCACATCGAGGAAGACGCAGCTTTCTTCCAGCAGCGCGTGGAGCCGCAGCGCCAGGTGTCGCATCCGCACAAGAAGCGGCAGCACCTCGCGGGCCGTTACCTGCTGCAGCACCTGTTTGCCGACTTTCCCACCGCACTGATCCGCGTGGCCGACACCCGCAAGCCCTTCCTGGAAGACGAAGCCTTTCACTTTTCCATTTCGCACTGCGCCGATTTTGCGGCCGCCATCGTCAGCCGTAACCGCCGGGTAGGCATCGACATTGAAGTGCCCTCCGACAAGGTGGAGCGGATCCGTCATAAGTTCCTGAGTGCGGAAGAGCAGGCGCTCCTCAGGCGTTTTGAGGCGGACCAGCTGAAGGGAGCCGGTCCAGCGCAAACCTCCATGGAAAGCGCCATTCAAACGGAAGGCTTTTCTCTGAAGGCCCCGAACCCCGAACTCCTCACGCTGTTGTGGAGCTGCAAGGAAGCCATCTTCAAATGGTATGGACTGGGCAGCGTGGATT
>DATAGL010000916.1:0-1682 GCA_036263755.1 Chitinophagaceae bacterium
TGCTTCTTTTCGAGGAGGGGGAAAGCGGCGCGCTGCTGGCAGCGGTCCACGCGGTAAAGTACGGGCTCCGGATTTTCGACCATATCCTTACCGGGCTCACCATCGTGGTGCATCCCTCCTGGCAGGGACGCGGCCTGGGCAAGGCGCTGTTCACCGCATTCCTCCGGACCCTTGAAGCCTCCCGGCCCGACATCCGCCGCGTAGAGCTGGAGTCGCGTGCGTCCAATACGCGGTCGATCGGCCTGTACCAAAGCCTGGGCTTTGTGCCCGAAGGCGTACTGCGAAACAAGACCCGGAATGCCGACGGCTCATTTGAAGACAGCCTCCTGATGGCCTGGACGGCGCCGGAGGGATGACCGGATGGATGGTTTCGCGCAGAGGAAAGGAGAACGCAGAGAAAGGCCTCCTTACCTCCTTTTCTCCTTTCCTCGGCGCGAAATAATTAATCCTATAATCCCAATCCCGTTAATCCCTCCCTAATCGTGCTAATCCGTGGTTCTGTATATTAGAGGAAACAACCATGCGATGCGCTCCTTCTTCTTACTGTTGGGGATGGCCTGCGGCCTGTCTCCCCTGATTCATGGCCAGTCCGTTACCCGCCTGGACGGCAGTACCCTTTCGTTCAAGGACCTGGACCGGAAGATCGAGCAGCTGGCGCAGGCCGCGCAGGTGCACGGGATGGCAGTCAGCATTTTCAACCAGCGGGAGCCGGTATACACCCGCACCTTCGGCTACAAGCGGCTGGACACCAAAGAGCCCATCGGGCCGGAGTCCAACATGTACGGGGCTTCGCTGAGCAAGGCCGTATTCGCGGTGCTGGTCCTGAAGCTGGTGGAGGAAAGGGTGATCACGCTCGACCGCCCGCTGCAGGACTACCTGCCGAAGCCGATCTATGATTACCCGCCCAAAGCCCGCTGGCACGACCACTACGAAGACCTGAAAGAGGATACGGCGTACCGGAAGATCACGGCCCGCATGTGCCTCAGTCATACGACGGGCTTCCCGAACTGGCGGTCCGTGGAGCCGGACGGGAAGCTCCGGCTGAAATTCCCGCCCGGTGACCGGTACCTGTATTCGGGCGAAGGCATGGTGTACCTGCAGGTGGTGCTGGAGCACCTCACGGGCAAGCCGCTCGACACACTGATGCGGCAGAAGGTCTTCGGTCCGCTCGGTATGACGCATTCGGCGTATACCTTTCTGCCCCGCTTTGAAAAGGACTATGTGGTCGGGCACCAGCCGGACGGCAAGCTTTATGACAAGGATAAAGACAACGAGGCCCGGGCGCCCAGCACGCTGGAGACGACGGTAGAGGATTACGTACGCTTCACGCGGGCGGTGCTGCAGGGAAGCCTGCTGAAGCCCGCTTCGATGAAAGAGCTGTTCACCCCGCAGGTCCGCATCCGCACCATTCAGCAGTTCGGCGACCAGCGCGACACGACGGCCTGGGATAACATCCGGCTGAGTTACGGCCTTGGCTGGGGCCTCCTGCGTTCGCCGCACGGTACCGGCGCCTTCAAGGAAGGCCATGGCGACGGCTTCCAGCACTATTCCATCCTGTTTCCCGAAAAGGGCACGGGCATCGTCATTATGACCAACAGCGACAACGGGGAAAGCATTTTCAAGGAACTGCTGGAACTGACCATCGGCGATGTGTGGACGCCGTGGTACTGGGAGAATTATAT
>DATAGL010000917.1:0-3960 GCA_036263755.1 Chitinophagaceae bacterium
GGCTTCTGAACTGCTACCCGGCACCTCACTGCACCAGGGGTTCGGCTTTGGCTTTTGACATCCGCAGGCCCATGGTGTCAAATTCAAGGTAGGCATTGACCCCGCCCCCGGTTTCGGCGTTCACCTCGATGTTCCCGTTCAGGGCGTGAATGCGGTGTTTGAGCGAATCCAGCCCCATGCCGCCCGTCTGCGCCGGTTGTTTGGAAAAGCCGATCCCGTTGTCTTCAATGGAAAGGGAAAGCACGGTACCCTGGATGCTCAGCTGCACCGAGGCTTCCGTGGCCCGGGAGTGCTTGAAGATATTGTTGAGCAGTTCCTGAACGATCCGGTACACCGACAATTCGAAGCTGTCGCGGTAGCGCTGCTCCTCCCCGATGAAGTAATAGTGCACCTGGAGCGATGCGCTGCTGATGTTGCTGCAATACCGGCGCAGGGCTGTGTCCAGGCCGTACTTGAGCAGGACTTCGGGCATGAGGTTGTGGGCGGTCTTGCGTACTTCGGTAGTGGCTTCGTTGAGCAGGTCCACGGCTCTTGTATAGCCGGTGGTGGACGCCGCTTCGGGGTCGGCGGAGAGGTGCATTTTCACGGCGGCCAGCATGCCGGCCACGCCATCATGGAGGTCCTTGGCAATGCGGCTGCGCTCTTTTTCCTCGCCCTGCATCAGGGCCTGTAACAGCTGGATCTCCTTTTGCTGCTGCAGCGACTGGATCTCTTTCTGGTGCATCCGCTGCCGGTGACGGTACCGGGCGAAAAACAGGGCGGCGATCAGCAAGGCCACCACCAGCCCGGCCCCTGTGTAGTACATGTACTGGCGGTTCTTCTGGAGCTGCAGGTCCTTCTGCGCCAGCTGCAGCTGGTTTTGCGATAGCGCCTTTTCCTTCTGGGCGGTCTGGTAGCGGAACTCCATGTCGGCCATGATGCGGTGATTCTCCACGTTCAGGATGGAGTCGTTGAATACCAGCTTCTGGTACAGCTGGTCATAGGCGGGCTGGTAATTCCCGAGCTTGTAATTCGCCTCCGCCAGGAACCCGTAGATCTCCGCCGAGAATTCGATATTGTCTTTTTTGCCGGTTTTTTGGAGCACTTTTTCGAGAAACGTTTTCAGGGTTCCGTAATCCCCTTTTTGCCGCAGGATGCTGGAGTAAGTGGTCGCACTCATCATGTACTGGCTGAAATCACCGGATTCCTCGGCGTAGCGGATGGCCAGGCGGGCTGCCTCCCCGGCTTCGTCGAGCCTGCCGCTGACATCCAGAGCGGTGGCATACCCGTTGTAAGCCTGTGTGAGCAGGAACACATCGCCGGACGACTGCGCCAGGCGCAGCGCTTCCTTTGCTTCCGACAGGGCGTCCTTAAATTGCTGCTTGTTGGCCAGCCGGCGGGTGACCCCATTGAGCGCCGTAACGATCATCACGGTATCGTTGCATTGCCGGGCCATCTCTTCCGACTTCTTGTAATACGAAAGGGCCTTGTCGTCGTCCTTCAGGGAATTCGCATAGTCGACCGCCAGGTTATAGTATTGCAGCGAAAGCATGCGGATGTCCTTTCGCGAAAAAGAAGGAGTAGCTTTCATTTTTTCCAGCAGGCTGATGGCCCCCATCCGGTGGATCATCGAGCTGTCGTTCTTCCCCAGGCCGCTGAATGCATTGGCCATGGAGCCATAACAAACCGCCAGCCCGCTGTTATCGCCGGCCTTTTTATAGTGGGGGATGGCTTCCGTATAATACCCGATGGCACTCCGGTTTTCCCCGGCGATGACATCCAGGTAGCCCAGGTGCGCATAGCCCGAAGCAATGCCCTTCTCATACCGAAGCTTTTTACCCAGGTCCAGGATGGAACGCGCCAGCGCCCGGGCCTTTTCGGGCTCCTTCCGTTTGATCCCATCGTAATAGGCGGACAGCTTCGACACCTTCGCGGTATCGTCGGGTAACGCCAGTAATTGTTCCAGGGTCTTTTCCTGCGCAAAGCCGTTGGCAAAAGCCAGCAGCAGCAGGAGCGGCAAACAAAATCTCAGGACTCGTTTCATAAAGGATCAGCAGTTAAAGACGGTAAACCAGCTTTTGTTGCATGGGCAACGGACAAATATAGGCAGCGCCTGCGCTTTCCCTACTTTCCCGGCCCGGCAGCGCAATCCCTTTCCGTTTCTTAATATATGCGACCAGGGGTGCTTCCGGGCAAAGGAAAGCGTTCCGGACCATTTTACTTGTTAAATTATAAAGGGCTGCCCGATAGTACTTCGCCGGTTCCGCTTCCGGCAAAATCGTCCTGTTAACCGGTAACGGGAAAGGATGGCTTTTGCTTTTCAGAAGAATGGGGCAACCCCTTGCATCATGCTATACCCGTAACCAGCTATTGAAAGAAAACCCGTTGGGAATGGGACGAACTGGTTCCGTATAGCAAATTCCGGAAATGCAACAGCAGTATCATCAGGGCAGATCAGGTGAATAACCGCGTAAAGATGAGCCTGCCTGGAAAGGCGATGCCGGGCTAAAGTGCTGTTCCGTAAGTCGCCAATGTTCTGTCCGGAAACTACTAAAGCCGGGCTGCACTACTCCCGCTCTGAAAATGCCGCACTTCAGAGCAGCCGGTAATGCATACCGTCCCCATATACCAAATCAGCTGACCGGAAGTGCCCGGGGCCCCCTCTTATATGCATTGCTAATATAATACGAGTTGCCTTTTTCGATGTATCTTGAATGACCATTATGATGCAACAAAATACCCTTTCTGGCCTGAGGCAAAAACTAGCGGAACTGGAGCAGGAAAATGCCTTGCTCAGAAAGGGTCAGGCTGCCATTGCGAATGCGGATTCTGTGATCGTTCCGCATGAAATGAAGTCCATATTCCATTCGGCGCAGCAAACCGTCAGGGAGTATTTCCGTCACCTCAGCCTCGACCCTTCCAAGGGAACAATCGAGATCAATGACCAGCGGTACATTCTCGTCCGGGCCTCAGCCCTGTCCAAAGACTTTTTAGATACCATTCAAAGTTTATACGCAGACCGCGGCGAACAGGAAGCAGTGGCCATCGGCAAGAACTTTCTGTTTGATATCGCCCATGTTATCGGCATGAACGATGCCAGGAACTTTCATTCCAAAATGAACCTTAGCGATCCCATCTCCAAGCTTTCAGCCGGTCCGGTTCTGTTTGCCCATACCGGCTGGGCCTTTGTGGAAATATCATCAGACAGTATTCCTTCACCGGATGAAAATTTCTTCCTGTTCTTTAATCACCCGTACTCCTTTGAAGCCGACTCCTGGGTCCGTTCCGGCAAAAAATCGGAAACACCGGTCTGCATCATGAACGCCGGGTATTCATCCGGCTGGTGCGAGGAAAGCTTTGGAATACCCCTGACGGCCGTTGAAGTCAGTTGTATCGCAAAAGGCGATGAACATTGCACGTTTATTATGTCGCCCCCCCATAAGGTCCAGGAGCACCTGGAACGGTTTCAGCAACGCTCGAAAAATAATTACGATAAAAAGAATCATTATGACATACCTACCTTTTTTGACCGGAAAAGAGTGGAAGAGGAAATGCAGAAATCAAAGGCATTGGCAGAAGAATCCGCAAAATCAAAAGCGGACTTTGTGGCGAATATGAGCCATGAGTTAAGAACCCCGTTGGGAACGATCCTGGGATTCAGTGACCTTTTGAAAAACACAGCATTGACAGAAACGCAGCAGGAATACCTTGATGCCATTACCACATCGGGCAACAGCCTGCTTTCCATCATCAACAATATCCTGGATTTATCAAAATTGGATTCCGGAAAATTTGTTGCGGAAGAAGTTTCTTTTGATGTCCGGGAATTGATGCATTCGATACAGGTAATGTTTGCCACAGAAGCAAAGAAGAAAGGAATAAAACTTACGCTGCTGGTAGACTCCTCTATTGAATATTCTCTTTCGGGTGATCCCATGCGGTTAACGCAGATTCTGACCAACCTGGTGGGCAATGCAATGA
>DATAGL010000918.1:0-3674 GCA_036263755.1 Chitinophagaceae bacterium
TGCAGTTTCTGCCACAACGCTATGTTTTGAAGCTTTTAAAAAAGCGGAACTGTAAAATGGTGGGACGCAACGACCTGCTGCAGGAATACCTGGAACTGAACCATATGACGCATTCCGCACTCATGTCGTACCTGAAAGGCTATCCTCTGCTGCAGTTGTTCCGGAGGAGCCATTCCAAACTGAATTCGATAAAGCCCCTGCGCCATCTGAACCTGAACTTCTTCCCCTTCAAATACATTATAACAAAAGAATTAATAGCCTTCACCAAGTTACCCGTCAGCCCTGCAGTCCGCAGAACAGCCCGCGCACCGCGCCTTTCCGCGGTTGCGGGATGATACTTCTTTCGGGTAAGGAAGGAAGTGCTCACCTCTTTTCATCGGCGGTTGATTACAAAAAGGGACCACAGTTGTGGTCCCTTTATCTATTCTGTTACGGGTATTTAGTTGCCGTACACGCTCAGGAACTTGATGCGCATGATCTTCAGCTGTTCCCAGTTGTAATTGCCGTCGGCCAGTTCTTCCTGAGCTACCTGCAACGATGAGGTTTCACAGCCTTTAAAGTATTCGAGAATTTCTTCCTGCTCGTATTCGTCGAGCATCTGGTCGATGGCGTAATCGAGGTTGAGCTTTGTACCCGAGGCAGCGATGGTCTCCATCTCTTCCAGCAGTGCATCCAGGCGCAGGTCCTTATTCTTGGCGATGTTCTCCAACGGAATCTTCTTGTCCACCTGCTGGATGATATGCACCTTGTTGCTGCTCTTGTTGACGACGCTCTTCATGACAAAGTCGTCCGGCTTTTCAATATTGTTGTCCGCCACATAGGTTGCAATCAGCTCGATAAAAGGTTTACCGTAACGGATCGCTTTGCCCTTGCTTACGCCGCCGCACTTTTCCAGTTCGGCAGTGCTGGTCGGGAACAGGGTGGCCATGTCCTGGAGCGAGGATTCGAGGAAAATCACGAACGGCGGCAGGTTCTTCTTTTTGGCTTCTTTCTGCCGCAGCTCTTTCAGCATGCCGAACAGCTTTTCGTCGGTAGCAGCGGCAGTGCCGGCTGAAGCTTCGCTTTCTTCGTCGTCGGCGTTGGCATCCTCGAAAAGGTTATTGAGCACAATGGGGAACGACTTCGGCTTTTTCAGGAAGTCCGTGCCTTTTTTCGTGAACTTCAAGACCCCGTATTCTTCAATATCCTTTTGCAGCAGGCCTTCGAGCAGCAACTGGCGGATGATCGAGTTCCAGTAATACGGCGGCTGGTCTTTCCCGATGCCGAATTCGGCGATTCCTTCATGGCGGAACATCTTGATCTGCGGGGTCAGCGTACCGGTAATGATCTGGATGGTGTATTCGGCGGCAAAACGTTCGTCCAGGGCTCGGATCGTCTGCAGGACCTTCAGCACGCTGTCTTTCGCTTCCACTCTTTCCTTAGGATGCTTGCAGTTGTCGCAGGCACCGCAATTCTCTGTTGTATAGTCTTCCCCGAAATACGACATCAGCACCTTGCGGCGGCAAACGCCCGTTTCGGCATAGGCTACGGTTTCGTTGATGAGCTGGGCACCCACTTCGCGCTCGCTCAGGGGCTTGTCGCGCATCAGGTGTTCCAGTTTGGATACGTCCTTATGCGAGTAGTACAGGATGCACCGGCCTTCCAGCCCGTCGCGGCCGGCCCGGCCCGTTTCCTGGTAATAGTTCTCGATGGACTTCGGAATGTTGTAGTGGATCACGAAGCGGATATCGGGCTTGTCGATGCCCATGCCGAAGGCAATGGTAGCCACGATCACCTGCACGTCCTCGTTCAGGAACTGGTCCTGGCGGTCGGCGCGGAGCTTTGCATCGAGCCCGGCGTGGTAGGCTACGGCCTTGATATCGTTGGCCATCAGCATGTCGGCCAGCTCTTCGGTGGTTTTCCGGTTCAGTGTATAGATAATGCCGCTCTTGCCTTTGTTCTGGCTGATGAAGCGGACAATGCTCTTATCGGTATCTGCCTTTTTGATCTTCGGCAGGATCTCGTAATAAAGATTTTCCCGGTTGAAGGAGGAAATAAAGGTCTCGTGGTCGCGCAGGCCCAGGTTCTTCACAATATCGCTCTGTACCTTGGGTGTAGCGGTGGCTGTGAGGGCTATCACCGGTACGGACGGGGCGATTTCATCCATCATATCGCGCAGGCGGCGGTATTCCGGCCGGAAGTCATGACCCCACTCCGAGATACAGTGGGCTTCGTCCACCGCAAAAAAGGAGATGGTCAGACCGGCAAAGAAGTCGAGGTTGTCCTGCTTCGTCAGGGTTTCCGGGGCTACATACAGCATTTTGGTACGGCCGCTCTGGAGGTCGTCCTGTACCACCTTGATTTCCTTTTTGGAAAGGGTGGAGTTCAGAAAGTGGGCCACATCGTCGCGGTCGCTGTAGCTGCGCACCAGGTCCACCTGGTTTTTCATCAGGGCAATCAGCGGGGAAACAATGATGGCCACGCCGGGGGAGATGATGGCCGGCAGCTGGTAGCACAGGCTTTTCCCGCCGCCGGTGGGCATGATCACGAAGGTATCGCGTCCGGAAAGGAGGGAATTAATGATCGCTTCCTGCTGTCCTTTGAATTTATTAAAGCCGAAATGTTCCTGCAGGGCGGCCTGGAGGTCGGTAGTTGCGGGCGTAGTCAGGCTGACCGGGGTTTTCTTGCTGCTCTTTTTTCTTACTGTGGCCATTCTTTATCGTTTACTGCTTTGAAGAAAGCAAAAGTTATCAATGCAATGCCTTTTGGCGAAACAGCGAAAGAACGGAGACCACTCGTTTTTTGACCATATTTAACTAAATGAAGGGCAATAGGGTAGCAGAATGGCAGCCGTTCTCGGCTTTTGGTCAAAAAGGCATGCGAATGTAATCAATGATGGGGGCAAATGCTAATTAAAAAGGTTAAAATACTCCCTGCTCCATGTATACACCTACAAAATAAAAACCTCTAATTTTGACGCCTTGAAAAAAGAAGCTCCCATCGTTTCCGCCGCCCTGCGCACCATTGAAATGGAGGCGAATGCCATCCGGCGGCTATCCGACCGGCTGAACCCGGATTTCGAGGAAATTATTTCGGTTCTGGCCGGATGCAAAGGCCGGATCGTCATCTCCGGCATCGGTAAAAGTGCCATTATCGCCCAGAAGATCGTGGCCACTCTCAATTCTACCGGCTCCCCCGCCATCTTCCTGCACGCAGCCGACGCCATTCACGGCGACCTGGGGATGGTACAGCAGCAGGACGTGGTCATCATTATCTCCAAAAGCGGCGAAAGCCCGGAAATCAAGGTACTGGTACCCCTGATCCGCAATTTCGGCAACCCCCTGATCGGCATGGTGGGCAACCTGCAGTCCTTTCTCGCACAGAAATCGGACTATATACTCGACACCACCGTGGACCAGGAAGCCTGCCCCAATAACCTGGCACCCACCACTTCCACCACGGCCCAGCTGGTCATGGGCGATGCCCTGGCCATCTGCCTGATGGAGCTGCGCGGCTTCCGGTCGGATGACTTTGCCAAGCTGCACCCCGGCGGCACGCTGGGCAAGAAGCTGTACCTGCGGGTGGCTGATCTCTGTGCCGACAACGAGAAACCCGAGGTACGGGCCGATCAGCCGCTGGCCGAAGTGATTGTGGAAATGACCGGCAAGCGACTGGGCGTAACAGCGGTCACGGAA
>DATAGL010000919.1:0-5691 GCA_036263755.1 Chitinophagaceae bacterium
ACAAGATGGTGAACATGCAGCTTACCAATGATAAGCTGGTGGACCGCGGCATCCGCATGCTCATGGAGAAAGCGGGCCTTACCGATTACGAAAAAGCAAAGGCCCTCCTCCTGCAGCACGGATCGGTAAAGAAGGCAGCTGATGCAGTGCGGTCGGGGCAGCAATAATTCATTGGCCGACCTGGTGCTGCCTGACATAGCACATTCTTTATTTTTGCTGATGCCGCCCCCGGCGGAAAGGCTTCACGCAAAGCCGCAAAAGTGTTACTCGTACATCGTACATCGTAAATCGTACATCAGCAACCGGGCAGCCCCAAAAACAATTTGATCCCACGAACAGCCTGCCGCTCTTCCTTGGTTTAAATTTTGCTGAATCTACTATTCAGCATATTAAAAGGGGGACAAAATACGTTTCCCTTACATTTACGAAAACAAGCCCTGCATGAAACCCAAGGCCTCCTTCTGGCAACGGATCGGGCTGCACGACTGGTTCCTGAAAAAAGAAGATACAGGAACCGGCACGGCGGCACCGGTGCTGACGCCCAACGATATCTATAAATACATCCTGGACAAGTTCCAGGAATCGATCCGGCAGCTTTCCTTTGCCGACCGCATCGTATTTTACCACGAGTACATCATCTGCTTCAACCCCGAGGACTTCCGCGATTTCATGGACAGTAAAAAAGGCATCTTCGGCATCATCGTGCAGGAGTCGGTCCGGAAATTTTACGACCAGCTGAAAGGGTTCCGCACCCAGGGCAAAACCGTGGAGCCGTCCGCTTCCAAGTGGGTATTCCGCTTTGCCTCGCAGCCCGACTACCAGCGGGGTGACATCGGCTTCATCGGGAAGCTGCTGCCCGGCGCCAGCGAGCAGCAGCAGGGCAACCTGCGGGTCACCTATATCCCGCGCCAGACCGGTATTGCGCAGACCTTCGACGTCAACCCCGATATCCTCAAGGGCTTCAACTTTTACAGCGAGGGCTATTACGAAGTGCCGTATATGGAGGAGCTTGAATACAGCGAAGCAAAGGTGCCGGGACGGACGGCGGCCGGGCATGCCCGCCTGGAAACGATCCTGCCCGACAAGGCCTTTGCCGGGCAGAAGCTGGAATACATCATGAAAGACGAAGAGATCATTGTTTCCGGAAAAGAAGAAACGAGGGATGCATCCCATATCATGAAGATCCCTTCCGAATGGGTCAATACCCCGCACCTGCGCATCCGCTTCAACCGGGCGGAAGGAAAGTTCTACCTCGCATCATTTGGCGAGAAGACCCTCGTGAACGAAAAAGAAGTGAAGCGCAGCGACGCCGCCCGGCCCGACTGGGTGGAGCTGCCCCTGAACTCCCGCATGGTGCTCAACGGCATCGTGGGCATAAACCTGTTCAAGCTATGAATATACCTTCCCTGCTTTCGGTAGCCCTGCTGGTGCTGTGCGCGCTGCTGCTGGTGGCGCATTTTTACGATATCAAAACCACGCATAAGAACAATGGCTGAGCACCTATTCGGGATGACCGACCCGGGCAGGGTACGGAGCAATAACGAAGACACGTTCCTGGCCGCCCCCGTACTGTCGGGCCGTTACCTGGCCGCCGGCGCCATCGACGGCGTGGGTGGGTACGAAGGCGGCGAAGTGGCGGCACAGATCGCACGCGACACGATCCTGGAATACCTGCGCATCCCTTCCGGGGAAGTACTCACGATGATGAAGGAATCGGTGGTGGCCGCCAATGAAAAGATCCTCCAGGCAAAAAGGAGCAACCCGCAATGGGAACAGATGGCCTGCGTGCTCACCCTGGCCCTGGCCGACCCGCAGAACAACCAGTTCTTCTACGTACACGTGGGCGATACGCGCCTGTACCTGTTCCGCGACCAGAGCCTGATCAAGATCAGCCACGACCAGTCGTTCGTGGGTTTCCTGGAAGACAGCGGCCGCCTCAGCGAGGCGGAAGCCATGCGCCATCCGAAGCGCAACGAGATCAACAAGGCCCTGGGCTTTACGGCCGCCTTCACGGCGGCCGGCGATTATATGGAAAGCGGGCAGTCGCCCTTCCTGCCCGGCGACCTGCTGCTGCTCTGCTCCGACGGGCTGACCGACATGATCGATGCCCAGGCCATCGTATCCGTTTTGCGCTCGGAACAATCCCTCGAAGAGAAAGGCGCAACCCTCATCCGGCTGGCCAATGCCGCCGGCGGCCGCGACAACATCACCGCCGTGCTGCTCGAGCATCCCGGCAAACCGGCCGCACAGAAAGCCACCCGGCCGAAAGCGGTCAAAAAAGCAAAGAAAGGAAAACCCGACACCCTGGTGGCGGAAGTACCAGCAACGGCACCATCCGTTACCGGTACTTCCGCTATTGCGCCTGCAGTCCCCCAAAAGAAGTACGGCAGTAACCGGTGGATCCTCGCCCTCATCGCCCTGGTCCTTGCCGGCGGGCTGCTCTGGTATTTTTTCGGGCGCAGTTCCGGGGAGAACGGAACGGAAAACGCCAACGGTTCCCCGCGCTCCCAGCAGGGACGCAACCCGGCGGAGCTGCACCTGGCTCGTCAGCTGGATTCCGCCCGCCCGGAGCTTGATCTTTCCGATTCGGTGTACGGTGACCTGATCTATATTTCCGATACCCTGCCGGTGCAGGGCGACAGCCTCGTGATCCGGGGGAACGGGATCACCTTCGCCTGCGACAGCGCTTACAGGGGCGCGCTGTTTTCAGTACCGGCAGATTGCCGCTATGTGCTGCTGGAAGATATCATCCTGCAGGATTTCCCGATAGGCATCCGGGCCGAGGGCCCCGTGCTGCACCTGAAGAACGTGCGGTTCATCAACTGCACCGTGCCGGTGCAGTATGGCTTTATCTTTCCCGAAGGCCGGGCCGTTACCGGCCGCATCGAAGCCGGCCGCCTGTTCCCGGTCGATAGCTTACCCTTAAAGAACTGAGTTACATGGCAACGAACCTACATACACGCAAAGGCCGCGGGCTGGAGCGCCTGTTCCTGCTCCTCATCGGCGTGGTCATGGTGCTGCTGTTCCTGCAGCTGCGAACCGTGCTGGAGCGCGATTTCGCGGAAGTGCCCCGGCGGCTCTCCGACGGATCAATGATCAACCTGAACGATCCCGGCACCGACCAGCGGATGAAAAGCCTGCTGACCAAGGAATATTATTTTGAAGACGGGCGCGACATATCCCTCGCCACCTCGGTCATTGCCCGGCAGAAAACACCAGGGCTGTATATCGACAACATCGGGGAGCTGAACAAAGAGCGCTACCATGTGTCTGCAGCGCAGGCCTGGACCGAGGGAGGCGAATCCTACCGCCGCCGGGTACTCGTTTCCCGGGTACTGCTTGGCTTTTCCGGGGAGGACTCGCTGCGGTACGAATCCGAACAAAAAGCCCCGCCGCCGTACCCGGCCGCACCGGATGCCGGCATGGGCCGGGAAACCTTTTCCGGTGAAGTGGTGAACCGTGACGGCGACGCGGTGGCAGGGGTGCTGGTACGCCTGCAGATGATCCTTCCGCGGGACAGTGTGTACGGGAACGTGAGCGAGGTGGAGCGCATGGTGAAACAGGAGACCGGCGGCATCCGCAAATGGGTGGCGATCGGTGCGGACGGGCGCCAGCAGCTGCAGTCGCTGGCCGTTTTTGCCCGCACCGATGCTTCGGGAACCTTCTCCTTCCGGGGACTTCCGCAGGGAAAAGCCTTCGAGGTGCTGCCCCTGCAACCGGGCTTCCAGTTCGGAGCGTCCAAGGGCGTAGAGGCGCTCGACGGGGATCCGCAAGTGTCCTTCGTCCAGCGGCCGCATACCATCCGGCTTTTTTCCACCCGCGACTTCAACAACCTGAAAAAGGAAAAGGCACTGATCGTGCGGCTGCCCGGTGAGGTGGACAGATGGGTATGGATCATCCTGGGCGTGTACCTCGGTGCCTTCCTGCTGCTGCACCTGTTGCTGAGCACCCGCTTCCCGCAGTCCGACCAGCTCCTGCTGCCCGTGATCATGGTGCTTACCGGGCTTTCGCTCATTACGCTGCTTTCCCTGCAGGATCCCCTGCGCGACCGCTTCCTCGCCCGCAGCACGCTGTATTATTTTGCCGGGGGCATGGGCGTCATCGCCCTGCTGCTCCTGTTCGACCTCCGCAAGTTTACCATCGACTCGGGCCTTTACCGCCTCTTCTATTTCAGGAAACATCCGAAAGCGGCCAATGGCTGGCCCTGGGCGGTGGCCGGCGTGGTATTGCTGCTGCTGACCATCCTGTTCGGCACCGGCCCGGAGGGCAGCGGCGTAAAGGTGAACCTCTTCGGTTTCCAGCCGAGCGAGATCGTTAAGTTCTGCCTGCTCTTTTTCCTGGCCGGGTTCTTTACCGCCAACGAAAAATTCATTTCCGAATACACGCGCTGGCAGCGGCGCTGGTCGTTCTTTTCTTTTTCGCTGCTGGCCATCATCTCCGCCATTCTGCTCTTCTTGGTCATGGGCGACCTGGGCCCGGCCATGGTGGTCTGTTTCACCTTCATCATCCTGTTTTCCTTTTCGCGGGGCGACTTTGCGCATATGGCCGGGGCGGTGCTGCTGTACATCATCGCGCTTCTGTTTATCGACAATGTGTGGATCGCCACCGGTGTGGCGGCCTTGGCCACGGCCCTTTCCTTCCTGGCGGTACGCAAAGGGATGAGCGAATCGGCCGTAATGGCGCTGGTGGTGATTGCGGGCTTCCTGCTGCTGGACCAGGTGCCGTTCCTCGACCGTCTCTTTCCCGGCCCGGTACAGCGCCTGACCGACCGCAAATCTATCTGGCAGGACAACTGGAACAATGAGGTCTTCGGCGGCGACCAGGTAGCCAACGGGATCTGGGCGATGTCCAGCGGCGGCATCACCGGGCAGGGCGTTGGAGAAGGATTTGCCAAGACGATCCCGGAAGCGCATACCGACATGATCCTGCCCTCGATCGGGGAGGAGTTCGGATGGGCCGGCATTGTTTCGGTCTTCCTGCTGTTCCTCATCTACCTGCACCGGTCCCTCCTCATCGGCCGGCAGACGGGCACTCCGTTTCTGTATTACCTCTGCGCCGGCATCGGCATATCCACCTTCATGCAGTTCCTGCTCATAGCCGGGGGCTCCACAGGCGTCCTGCCGCTTTCGGGCGTATCGCTGCCATTTATTTCCTACGGCGGCTCCTCGCTGCTGATCAACTGCGCCGCAGCCGGTTTCCTGCTTTCGGCCTCGGGCATCCGCGGCTCCGCGGCCCAGATGAAATACCTGACGAAGCAGCAGGACCGCAACCTCATGCCGGCGCTGGTAGCGGCCTGCGTGGGGATCCTGTTGCTGGCGGTCAACGTTTCGCGGTACCTGTTCCGGAATGAGGAGTGGGTGGTGAAGCCGGCACTGGTGGCTGACCGCAGCGGCGCCCGCATGTTTTCCTATAATCCGCGCATCAATATCCTGATGAACCGGCTCGAGGCCGGCAACCTGTATGACCGCAAAGGGCGGCTGCTGGCCACCAGCAAGCCGGAACAGGTGCTGCAGGCCCGCGATACGCTGGTCCGGGCCGGCATCCTGCCGCAGCAGCTGCAGGCGCTCACGCGCAAACGGCTCGACCGGTACTATCCTTTTGCGGAACATATGTTCTTCTGGACCGGCGACCTGAACACCGGGGTCTTTATGGGCTCCATCAACGGGTATTTTGCCGAATACGAACTGCTGG
>DATAGL010000920.1:0-3428 GCA_036263755.1 Chitinophagaceae bacterium
TCGACTGGATCACCAACCATGGTGTGGCCCGGACCGTTCCTTCGGTTACCGGGAAAACCTTTGAGCAGGTAAGTGCCGATCTGGAGGCGCGCGGCTTCGAGCTGGTGGTACAGGATTCCGTATACTACGATTCGGTGAAGCCCGGGATCGTGGTCAAGCAGTTTCCCGAGCCCGATGCCGTGGTAAAGGTGAACCGAACGGTTTACATAACGGTCAACCGCACCGTCCCGCCCGACGTGGAAATGCCCAACCTTATCGGCTACACGTACCGCAATGCCGAGATGGTGCTGAAGAACATGGGACTGCGCGTGGGCGATACCACTTTCCGGCCCGACTTCGCCAAGAACTCCGTGCTCGAGCAGGCATTCAACGGACAGCCCATCAAACCGGGCGCGAAAATCCGGATGGGCTCGGCCATTTCCCTCGTAATCGGCAGCGGAGTGGGCGCCAACGATATGCCCGTACCGAAACTCGTCGGCCTGACCTACGAAGAAGCGAGGATCCTGCTGCAGGCCCAGGGCCTCATCCTGGTGCCGGTGAGTATCGATCCCCTGGTCCGGGATACGGCGGCGGCATTTGTTTCCCGCCAGAACCCGGTACCGAAATCGGAAGATGGGTTCCAGCTGCGCATCCGCCCGGGCCAGATGGTGGACGTATGGCTGACAAAGGACCGCCCGGTGACCGACAGCACGCAAACCGCACCAAAACCTGACCCGAATGACGGGCAAGAGGAGGAATAAATCATGAAAAGTATTACCGTAGAAGAACTGAAGCAAAAAATGGATGCCGGTGAAAAAGTACAACTCATCGATGTCCGCGAACCGCATGAATCTGCCGAGTTCAGCATCGGTGGCCGCCTGGTGCCCCTGGGCAAGGTGCAGACCATGCAGGTGGAAGAACTGGAAGACCTGAAAGAGGAAGACCTCTATATATACTGCCGCAGCGGCCGGCGCAGCATGATGGCCTGTATGGTGCTGGAGCAGCTGGGCTTCAAAGAGCCGACCAACGTGGAAGGCGGTATGCTGGCCTGGCAGGAACGGATCAGGTAAGGTGCGCTTGGTGTAACGGTAGGATAGTGTCAAGGCCAAAGCAGCGGTTCGTGCAGTACGAGCGTAATTCAAAAGCACGCAGAACGCTGCTATACTGGTTTCCCATTTTCCCGCCCCGGTAAGCAAGCGGATGTGTTTTGCTGCAGGCAGTAGCGATCCCCGGATTGATCTTTTGTCAGGCTCCTGCTCAGGACAAGAAGCCTATAAGAAAAGGAAGGAGCCGCATTGAAGCAAAGCTTCCCTTCAAAAAAATAAAATGAAAAAGCGCCGGGTGACTGGCGCTTTTTCATTTAAGGATGCGTATCAGAGCTTGATATTCAGGCCTGCCATGTAATTTCTTCCGGCCATGGGATAGTAGAAATTCTCCTTTACCAGCGTCGTATCATAAAAATAACTATAGGTGTATCCGTTCGACTCGTATTTCCGGTTCCAGAGGTTGCTGACCTGAAGCACAAGCTCAACGGACACGTCCTTCTTCAAAGGCAGGGTATAACGACCCACCAGGTCCTGCACGAAATAGCCGTTCAGCCGGCGGCTTTTGCTCTCCGTATTATCCAGGTATTGCTTGCTGACCGCTTTATTGTTCAGGGTCAGCTCGGTGCCTTTGAAAGGCAGGACCCGCACCGCGCCGAATGCCGTAAGCCAGGGGGAAAAGGAAATCTCCGAACGGGGCAGGCGCAGGGTGTCGTACCCGGCGAATTCAAACTCGGTATCGTAACGGGGAATATAATCGGTATACTGCTGCAGCCGGTTGCGGCTGATGGTGGCGTTGGCTTCCAGGAAAAGCCAGTCGGTCAGGGCAGTGCCCGCCCAGGCTTCAAGCCCCAGCCGGTACGACTTCGGAACGTTGATCCGGATCGGGTCGCCGGTATCGCTGAGCTTACCGGTGAGTACCAGCTGGTTCTTGTACCGCATATAATAAATGGTGGCGCCGTAACGCAGGTTTTTTCCGGCCTGCTCGACACCGGCCTCAAAGTCATGCAGTTCCTCGTGGGCCGGCAGGGCACCGCCGAAAGCCGCTTCAAAATCATTCCGGTTCGGTTCTTTCTGGGCCCGGGCATACGAGAGGTAGCCGCTGAACCCGTCCCTGCGGTAAAACAGGCCCGCTTTCGGGTTGACAAAATGGTACCGGGCGTTTACGTCCAGTTCCGGGACCTTTCGGCTGCCGTCCAGCCGGTGGCGCACATAGCGGTATTGCAGGTCGCCCATCAGGCTCCAGTGTTCCGCCACGGGGAAGCTGCCCTTTACATAAAGATTTGCATCGTCCTTGAGGGCCGGGTACCGGTACCACTCATGGTCTTTATTTACGCCCTGCTGCGCCCAGGTAATCTTTCCGAAATGGTGGCCGCTGAACCGGGTAGCACTGCCGCCTGCAGTAAGCTCGCGGGCGCCGGACCGGTGCTGCAGGGAAAACACGCCGCCGTAAAAATCGTTTTGCAGCCAGAGCTGGCGCACCAGGTCGGTCCGGCTGATACTGGTGCCGCCCGATGAAAAGGGAGGTAATCCGTAAGCGCTGTACCGCTGGCTGTACTTGAACTCTTCGTAATAGCCTTCACCCGGGGTCAGGAACAGCGCCGTGCTCAGCGTCAGGGGGCCGGAAAAACGATGATTGAAGAACAGCTGGTAATGATCCTGCCGGTAATTATCGGTCTGGTTCGGGTACAGGAACCCGTTGTACTTCCGGGACGGGGCGTCGAAGAGGTTGACCGAATCTTCCCGGGTAAAATACAGCGACCCGAGATTGTTGTAGTAATGGGCCGTCAGGCTGTCGCGGTTGAAAAACAGCTTGTGCTCCGGGATCCCGTTCCAGGCCTGGTAGGTTTTTTCGCGTCCGGACAGGACATTAAGCCGTACCGAAGAGCGCGCGCCGATCCAGGCACCGGACAGGTAGAACGACTGCAGGCTGGCTGCGGCGCGGTCGATAAAGCCATCACTGCTGATGTGCGACAGCCGGGCGTCCACGGTAAAGCGGTTGTCGATCAGTCCGGTACCGGCGGTTACGGTATGCCGGCGGCTGCCATAGGACCCGATGCTGTTGAAGAGGGAGGCATAGGGCTTTGCGCGGAGCTCGTTGGTGCTCAGGTTGATCGTGGCCCCGAATGCGCCTGCTCCGTTGGAAGAGGTGCCCACGCCCCGCTGGATCTGTACCGAAGAGAGAGAGGAGGCGAAATCCGGAAGGTCCACAAAGAAAACCCCCTGGGATTCAGGATCGTTGTACGGGATCCCGTTGAGCGTGACATTGATCCGCGTAAGGTCCGTGCCCCGGATCCGGAGGCCCGTGTAGCCGATGCCGGTGCCGGCGTCGGAAGAAGCTACCGCAGATGGCGTCTGCGACAGGATAAAGGGGAGATCCTGACCCGTATTCCGTTTTTCAATGTA
>DATAGL010000921.1:0-2698 GCA_036263755.1 Chitinophagaceae bacterium
AACCAGGACTGGGAAGACCTGCAACGTTCCGGCGACCAGCTTTACCTGGCCGATATCGGCGACAATGCGCAGAGCCGGCAGCAATGCCAGGTATACCGGTTTGACGAGCCCGGCCCCCTTACCGATACGATCAGCAGCGTGCAAACGATCCGGTTCCGGTACCCGGACGGATCCCGCGATGCGGAGGCGCTCCTGGTGGATTCATCCAGCGGCGATCTCTTTATCATTACGAAGCGGGAGAGCGCGGCGCGGATTTACCGGGTGGCTGCGCCGCACAGCGAGGGCACAGTGCATGTCGCCACCCTCGCGGGTACCCTGCCTTATGGCGGTGTTACCGGTGCTGCCCAGTCGCCCGACGGAAAGCACCTGCTGGTGAAGACCTACCTGACCGTTTTCCACTATACCCGTACGGCAAACGAATCCATACCCGACGCGCTGAGCCGCAAAGGGAAAAGCATCGCCTACCGCGCCGAGCCCCAGGGGGAAGCTATTGCTTTTGCCCGGGACGGTAACGGGTTTTTTACCCTCAGTGAAATACCCCATGCGGGCATGCCGCAGCAGCTGTATTTTTATAAAGGCAACCCTTAAGTTAGGTTGCTGAATGGTTGCGTCAGGAACTGGATCTGAAGTAGCTTTTGCAGCAGGTGTAGAAGCAAGGGGAGAACCGCTGGAACATAAGTTTTAGTTGGCAGCATACGAATCCAAAGTTCCCCTGGGCAATACGGGCTACGGGGTTCGTTTTTGTTTTCAGGAGCGCCGCACCGGTCATTACTTCGCTGCCACCTTGTATGTACAGAACGTTTTTATATTGAGTCTTTTGGCGCTGGGCTTCGGGGGTGCGGCCCCTCCTCAGGAGGAAAGGGTAAGGATCGGAAAGGTTTCTTACGGGGTGAAACGGTCGGCCGTCTTTTTGAAGGATATGGGGTATCAATGCACCTGGCTTTCCCTCCATTCTTCCGGTGGGGAGCATCAGGCAGGATTGCAGCTTGAATGCAGGAGAGGCGATACATTGTTTGTGCGAGGTGCCTGCCGGATCACGGCGAACGGTTTGATCACGACAACTTCTGATCCTTTCCGGCAAGGGCAGGAGCCCGATTCTGCCGTAACAACATTTATCCAGAACAAAGAAGGGAAGCTTGCATTGCGTTCGTCCCTTGAATATGTGGACGGAAAAGCACGGGAGGTGAAATAGGTTACCGGCCGGGGCGCTGCGTGATGATAACCAGAGGATGTTCTAACCGGTCCATTGTCCATCCCGGGCTGTAACAGGTTTCCCTTCTTCGTGGGACCAGCCTTAAGCCTTGTTTCCTTTTTTAAAACAGGATAAACAGGTACGGTTACAGGTACTATGCATTCCCGGAACGTTAAAGTGCTTCCCGGAAGTACTGCGGGATCATCGCCCTGAAGAAGAACCAAATGGCCGCTTCCCGTGTTTCTTTCCAGGTACCCTGCGGCGACCTTAACCCCTGTACGCTTTCACTGTGTGTAAAACCCTGCGGATCTGGTGGTCTGAACCCGGTGGCAAGGAAAGAGGCACAGTGCCTCCGCATAGGGCGGGAATCGGATTTCGGGGCAGGTTCTTTTTGGCCATCCGTGCCGCTGCCTGAGGGGCTGGCACGGGAATAAAGCATACCATATGAGACGCGTATTTTTATCTGCGGAATGGAGGAAGCTGGCGATCGCTAACTACAGCATCGATGAAAAAGTGCTCCTCCCGTATCTTCCGTACCGGACCGAACTGGATCGCTGGAACGGCGAATGCTACGTCAGCCTGGTCGGGTTCCGCTTTATCAATACGAAGCTCAAAGGCATACCGGTCCCGTTCCACCGGCATTTCGAAGAGATCAACCTGCGCTTTTACGTACGGTTCCGGGAGGACGGTAAATGGAAACGAGGGGTTACGTTCATCAGGGAGATTGTTCCCAAGCCGGCGCTGACCTTTGTGGCCAATACGATCTATAAAGAAAAGTACATTACCCTGCCCACCCGCTACCAGTGGCAGGAAGCCAACGGCCGGCTGCAGGTAGCCTACCAGTGGAAGCACTTAAAAAGGTGGAACACCTTTTCGGTCACGGCTGAAAATGCGGCCAGGGAAATGGACCCGGGTTCCAAAGCCGAGTTTATTACCGAGCATTACTGGGGCTACGCTCCGGTACATGCCGCCGGTTGCACCGAATACGAGGTCAGCCATCCGCGGTGGCAGGAATACAAGGTGCTGGACAGTTCCATCGATGTTTCCTTTGAAAAGCTTTACGGACCCGCCTTTTCCTGCCTGGACGGCGTGAAGCCCCGCTCGGTGATGCTGGCCGAAGGCTCGGAAATCTGCGTGTATGGAAAGAAGAGTATCCGGTAAGGCAAGGCGGCTGATCCGGGCCCCGGTGGCTTTTCCTGACAGAGATAAAGCTCCGCGATCCGGTGCCCGTCCGCCTGACGTATCTTTATTCAGAATATGATAAAGTGCCTGTCCCTGACCTTGCTTTTGTTGGTTTTACAGCCGCTGGCCCCTTTTGCCTGCAGCCTGTGCAAGATTACCATAAACGGCAGAACAGTAGTAGGGAACAACGAGGACTGGACGAACCCTAATTCCGAGATCCGTTTTGAGCCAAAAGGGGGCGGTACGTATGGCTATATGTGCGTAGGCTTCGATGACCATTTCCCCCAGGGTGCGGTGAATGAAGCAGGACTCCTGTTCGATGGA
>DATAGL010000922.1:0-3892 GCA_036263755.1 Chitinophagaceae bacterium
AAATGAACGATGTCATGTCCCAGGTGGTGCAGGGTAATGCGGTGCAGGTGGGTCGACTGGCCGCAGGAGGGGCAATAGTCGAACGAAGGCGCCAGCGGGGCCGTACAGTTCCGGCAGTTCGGTTGCATGGGGCCAAGATAGGAATTTGGGATGGGGAATGAGTTGAATGGTTGATCCGTTGAAAAGTTGAAAAGGTTTATGCATCTGCCTCCGTGATGTCAAAGCAGTACCGGGCTGTACCTTCCTGACCTGTTCAAAGGTAAATCCTGCACCTGCCGTACCACAATCTTCCTGCAGGCCAGACGCCTTTTTTGCCTGTATTTTGCCTGTCCATCCTGATTGCTTCCGGCAAAGCAGGGCTAGAAATATGCTTTGAATGGAGGAAGCAAACACCCGGCATAACCAGGGCATTACCATGGGTCAATGACTGCCTGAAAACTTTCGCATAATGCCCATGGATTGCACGAAATAAATTCCACAAGACCGCAGTAAACATGTTCCACCCAATTCCCTATTCCTAATTCCTAATCCCACTTATCTTTTGTTTAGCCTGGAGGGAGAAAAGGGCGCCAAAAGAACCACAGGAAAACCACCGGCCGGTCCGCCCGGTCAATCTTAACAACCTCTGTCTCCAATCCCCGGAAGCCAACGTGATAATGTCGTACCTTTGCGCCTGCCTGCTTGCTTTCCCCGTCCCGGGGATGCCGGCATTTTTTTTACCGTTTATCTACCATCATATGAGCTTATTTGAATTCCAATCGACGGAGTTCCAACGCCGTCATATCGGTCCCGATGAAGGCCAGACCTCCGAAATGCTCCGGTCCATCGGGGCGGCCAGCCTCGACGAGCTGGTCGGCCGCACCGTTCCCGAAGGCATCCGGATGCAGGGCCGGCTCGACCTTCCCGCTCCGATGAGCGAGTACGAGTACCTGCAGCACATCAAGGAAGTGTCCCTCCGCAACAAAGTGTGCAAGAATTATATCGGCCAGGGCTATTACGATACCATCACGCCCAGTGTCATCCTGCGCAACGTGTTTGAAAACCCGGGCTGGTACACGCAGTATACGCCTTACCAGGCAGAGATTTCACAGGGCCGCCTGGAAAGCCTGCTGAACTTCCAGACGATGGTGTCCGACCTCACCGGTCTGCCCATCGCCAACGCCTCCCTGCTGGATGAGGCCACCGCTGCCGCCGAGGCCATGACCATGTTCTTCAATACCCTGAACAAGGACATTCATTCGGTTACCCGGCCCCGGTTTTTCGTGGACAACGAAACCTTTCCCCAGACGAAAGACGTAGTGCTCACCCGTGCCCTGCCCATCGGTGCCGAGGTGGTCTTCGGCGACTACCAGACCGCAGAGATCGACGAGTCGTATTTCGGCGCGCTGCTCCAGTATCCCAATGACAAGGGATCGGTGGAAGACTACCGGGCCTTTATCGGCCAGGTGCATGCCGCCGGTGCCTTTGTGGCCATGGCCACCGACCTGCTGGCCCTTACCCTGCTGACCCCTCCGGGCGAGCTGGGTGCCGACGTGGCCTGCGGCTCGGCACAGCGCTTTGGCGTACCCCTGGGGTACGGCGGACCGCATGCCGCTTTCTTTTCCGCCAAAGACGATTTCAAGCGTAATATTCCGGGACGGATCATCGGCGTTTCCATTGACGCCCAGGGGAAGCGCGCCCTGCGTATGGCGCTGCAGACCCGCGAACAGCACATCAAGCGGGAGAAAGCCACTTCGAACATCTGTACCGCCCAGGCCCTGCTGGCCAATATGGCGGCCATGTATGCTGTCTTCCACGGCCCCGATGGCCTGAGCACCATCGCCAAGCGCGTGACGGTTTTCGCCCGTGCGCTGGCCGGTGCCCTGCGTACAGCCGGTTACGAGGTGATCAGCCGTCATTATTTCGATACGGTAGTCTTCCACGCTCCTGATGCAGCCGCCCTGCGTGCAAAGGCGGAACAGGCTTCGGTCAACTTCCGCTATTTCGACAACAACCTCGTGGGCATCTCGCTGGATGAAACCACAACTTACTCCGATGTCCTGGACCTCCTGCTCCTGCTGAACGGGGAAGATGCTTCGGCCTCCGGGTTCGCGGTGCACGAAGAAGACCCGCTGGACCATATTCCTTCGGCCCTGACCCGCACCTCCGACTACCTGACCCACCCGGTCTTCCATGCACACCACAGCGAAACCCGGATGATGCGGTATATCTCGCAGCTGCAGAACAAAGACATCTCCCTCGTGCACAGCATGATCCCCCTGGGTTCCTGTACGATGAAGCTGAACGCGGCTTCGGAAATGATTCCCCTGAGCTGGACCCACTGGAGCAAGATGCATCCCTTCGCGCCGGCGGAACAGGCGGGCGGCTATGCTTATATCGTCCGCGAGCTGAGCAAATACCTCTGCACCATCACCGCATTCGATGCCTGCAGCCTGCAGCCGAACAGCGGCGCCCAGGGCGAGTATGCCGGACTGCTCACGATCCGCGCCTTTCATGAAAGCCGCGGCGAAGGACACCGCAACGTGATGCTGATACCAATTTCTGCACACGGCACCAACCCGGCCTCCGCTGTTATGGTGGGCATGAAGGTCGTGGTGGTAAAAGCGCTCGAGAACGGCTATATCGATGTGGAAGACCTGAAGGCAAAGGCCGCACAGCATGCCGATCACCTGGCCGGTATCATGATCACCTATCCTTCCACCTACGGGGTGTACGAGGAAACGGTGACCGAGATCACACAGATCGTGCACCAGCACGGCGGACAGGTATACATGGACGGCGCCAATATGAATGCCCAGGTAGGACTTACCGCACCCGGACTGATCGGGGCCGACGTGTGCCACCTGAACTTACATAAGACCTTCGCCATTCCGCACGGCGGCGGCGGTCCCGGCATGGGCCCCATCTGCGTAAAGGCGCACCTTGCACCCTTCCTGCCCGGTCACGTGGAACTGATGGACGGAGGAACCTCCTCCCAGGGGAATAAACCTTCCGGCGCGGTCAGCGCGGCTCCGTACGGGTCGGCCTCTATCCTGCTCATATCCTATGCATATATCCGGATGCTGGGTGCCGAAGGCGTGCGCATGGCTACGGAGTATGCGATCCTGAATGCCAATTACATGCTGAGCCGGCTGAAAGGTTCATTTGATATCCTGTACACGAACCATTTCGGGGCCTGCGCCCACGAGTTCATCGTGGACCTGCGTCCGTTCAAGAAGACGGCCGAAGTGGAGGCCGAGGATGTGGCCAAGCGCCTGATGGATTACGGCTACCATGCTCCTACCATGTCGTTCCCCGTACCGGGCACCATCATGATCGAGCCTACGGAAAGCGAGGACAAGGAAGAACTGGACCGTTTCTGCGACGCCCTGCTCAGCATCCGCCGCGAGATCGGCCTGGTGGAAGAAGGACAGCTCGACAAAAAGGATACCCCCCTGGAGCATGCCCCCCACACCCAGTTCACCGTTTGCTCGGACGACTGGAAGCGGCCTTACAGCCGCGAGCTGGCCGCCTTTCCGCTCGACTATGTGAAAGAATCCAAATTCTGGCCCTCGGTCTCCCGCGTCAACAACACGCATGGCGACCGCAATCTTATCTGTGTTTGCCTTCCGACGGAGGTGTATGCCAGTGAGTAGTTGTTTGGAATTGGGTGTTTGGAATTGGGAATTGGGAGTTGATCAGTTGATACGTTAATATGTTGATAAGTAAAAAGAAGAGGGCCGCTGAAATTCAGCGGCCCTCTTCTTCTTGGAATAAAATGTATTTGCCTTTGCCAGCAAATCAACCATTCAACAGGTCAACTCCCAATTCCCAATTCCAAATGCCCAATTCCTAACTTCTAAATAGAATTCGCACCCTTCCGGTCCGGCGGCGTCTTGCTCCGGCCCTGGCC
>DATAGL010000923.1:0-4015 GCA_036263755.1 Chitinophagaceae bacterium
CCGCTGCCGCAGAAGGAGGGTGTTACGGCCTCGCGTTTTACGGCGGGTGCGGCCAGCACATCGGCCGAATCCTTCGCTGCGCAGCCGTTGCTGTTGGTGACCGTCACGATGTAGCGGCCGGGTGTCGTTACCGTCAGCAGGCGGTCGCCGGAACCGTCGTTCCAGGAGTAAGTGGCATAGCCGGCACCGGCATCCAGCTGAAGGGAGGAGCCGGGGCAAAGGGGCCGGTTACCGGTAATGGCCGGCCGCGGGCGGGCGTGCTCCGTCACCGGGAAAGGGGTGGAGGCGGCGCTGCAGCCGGCGGCATTGGTCACGGTAACCGTGTAGGTGCCGGGTGATTTGATCCAGACGGTTTGCGTGGTGGCCCCGTTGCTCCAGAGGTAAGCCGCATGGCCCGCACCGGCATCGAGCAGGGTGGAATCACCCGTGCAGAAGCGCGGCGAACCGGCAATGGCCACCGCCGGCGGCGTGCCGCCGGTGATGGTGATGGAATCGCGCACGGTGCAGGTGCCCACGCGGATGTCCACCCAGTAGATACCGGCTTTCGTGGCACTGTAGGTGGGTGTGGTGGTGCCGTCCTGCCAGCTGTAGGCATCGGCCCCGCTGACGGTGGCATCCAGGGTCAGGGCGCCGCTTCCGAAGCAAAAGGCCGTGTCCCGGCCCAGGGGACGCAGGAGGTCCGTGCCGGCCACTTCAAAAGAGTCGCGCACGGTGCAGCCGTTCAGCGATACATCCGCCCAGTAAATACCCGGTACCGTTACGGTGATGGAGGCCGTGGTTTCGCCGGTGCTCCACCGGTACTGCTCGCTGCCGCCGCGGTCCGCGTCGAGCACGGCCGACCCGCCGCAAAGCAGCACGGCCAGGGGCAGGCGTGCATCCATGGGCTGCAGGGAAACCAGGACGGTATCGCGGGCCGTGCAGTTGTTGTACGTGACTTCCACGCTCAGCTGCCGGGTGCCGGTCGCCGTCAGTACGTATGTATCCTGGGTGGTGCCGTCCTGCCAGCGGTAAGTGGCCCCGGGATGCGAGGTGGCCTTCAGCGTTACGGGCGTGCCGGGGGTACACACGAGTCGGTCTTCGCCCAGGTCCACGGCGGGGCGCCCGGGTACGAATACCTGCACTTCCGTGGTATCTTTCTCACCGCAGCCCGTGTTCTCCACGATGAGGCGGACAGTATAGGTGCGGTCGTCTTTGAGCGCCGGGAAAACATGCGCCGGCGACGTTTCGCTAGAGGTCTTGCCGGCGTAGCCGAAGTTCCAGGTGTACTTCATGGCGGAGCCGTAGGTAGACTGGTTGATAAAGCGCACGGCGCTGTCCTTTTTGCAGTCGAACTCCGTGGTGAACTGCGCCTGGGCCAGGCAGGCAGCCGGAGGCGCGCACTTGCCGACGTGCTTGCGCGAGGTAAGTTTCAGGGTGATGTCTCCGGTAACGGGGTCGCTGCCGGACAACACGGGTGTCAGCACCTGGATGTAGTAGCTGCGGCCCGGCGCCAGGCATTCATACGTGTTCTGGGTCTGGGCATTCTGTACGCAGCTCTGCTCCTGCATGGCACCGCAGTCGCCCGTCATCATCCGGTACTTGATCTGCCCGGAAACGGCATTTGTATTTTCCTCGATCAGCGTGGTCACGTCCAGCGTATCGGTGCCCGTGATGTCGATCCGGAACCAGGAAGACTTGTACGTAGTGGTGCGCACGCCGGCCGGGCAGGTGAGCGTGGTGCCGAACTCGCCGTAGTCGGTACCGATGGTGTGGCAGTCCACCACCACCTGCGCCCCCGCACTGCCGGCACCGTTCACGGTGGCCACCATGGGCTTGGAGCAATAGTCGCCGGCCTCTTCCAGCAGTTCGATCTCCGGGTAGACGTCTTCGCGAATGCGGTCGCAGCCGGGCAGCAGCAGGTAATAGGTGCCGGCCGAAACGCAGGACTGCATCCAGTAGGTGCCGTTTGCATCCTGGATGCGGGTGCCCTGTGCAAACTGCAGGCCCTTATCGGTTGAATCGCCCGCCAGGATCTGGCGGAAGAGCTGTACGGACCGGGTATTGTACTCGATGTCCTTGCCGTTGAGGCGGATGCGGTATTTGAGGTTGCCGGTAGCCGCCATGGTGATCTTGTACCACAGCGTCTTGGTGCAGTTGTAATATTCTGTAGGATCGGTGGCATCGCCGGTGGCGCAGGAGTAGTTGTCTTCCCCGCCTTTTTTTACGCCCCCGGAGGAAACGGTGCCGAAATCATAAGCCTGGTAGTAGTGATCGTACTTCGTGGGCGCGGCGTTGACCGAATCGAGCAGGATGGACACGTCGATCTGGCTGGCGGCCGTGACGCCGTAATATTCGTACGGGTAGGAGTTGACGTTCTCCACCACGATGTAGTACCGCTCGGGCACGTTGTTGCAGGGCTCCCGGTAAAACGTGATGGAGTCCCGGCCGCTGCAGTACGAGCGGTAGTTCGTTTCCACATAGGTCAGTCCCTGCGCCCGCGTGGAGTCCACCAGCCCGCGGCGCACCACCTCGGCCCAGGGCAGGGTGCCGTCCACGTTGCTCCGGTATACCGAGAAGGTGGGCTGGAACTTTTTGCCGGGCGTTTTCGGGAGCACCTTGATCTTTATGTTGCCGGGCTTGTCGACCAGGAACGTGTACCAGAGGTTGCGGCGGGGGATGGAATACTGGTCGGTGCTGTTGTTCCTGTCGTACACCGCGTTGTTCGGCTTCCCGCTGTAAATGCCGGGCAGCAGGTCGGTGCGGCACTGCCCGTCGTCTGGATCCGTGGACCGGGCGCCGGTCGTGCAGTAAAAGAAGTCGGAAGAAGGTGCGCGGTCTTTGTCCAGCGGGTTCACATCACCCACCTTGCCGTTGTGGTAGGCACTGTCGGCAGGGATGGCGCCGAAATCGTAGGCCGCTGCAGCATGGTCGAAGCGCGCATAGCCTACGCGGTCGATGTAGATCTCCGGCGTCACGGAGCTGCAGTTGATGGAGGCATCGGCAAACAGCACGAGCGTATACAGGCCGGGCTGCATGCGGCAGATGTCCATCTTGCCGAAATTCTGTACGCAGCTCTGTACCGGCGTGGCGGTGCGGAACTTCGCCGAATCGGCCGTGCGCACGTCGCCGGCATATACCGCGCCCCAGAAGCGCTCGGCGCGGATCTGGACATAGCTTTCCTGCTTCAGCTCGAACACCCAGTAGGCCACTTTGGCCATATTGGGTGCGCAGGCCGGCAGGATGTGGAAGGGCGTGTCCACCGTGCAGTTGAAGTTTTCCGTATGGAGCTTGTACAGCGAATCGGTGCGGGGGTAAGCGGAGGTATGACCTGCGCCGGCTTTCCATTCAATGAGGAACGGCTTTTTGGTGACCGAATCCACGGCGGCCTTCCAGGGACGGTTGTATTTGGGACCGGGACAGCCTTTGGACAGCGTCAGCGTCAGTTCGTCGGAAAGGCCGATGTAGGAGGAGGTCCGGCGTTGTCCGAGGTCGCGCGTAGGATGCTCATACGATGGGCCGCTGCCGTAGGATACGATGGTGTACCAACCAGGTTCGAGGTTCGTACAGCCGTCGCTGCCCGTGTTGCCCTGAATGCAGGAGAAGGCGCCGCCCACGGGCTTCAGGCCGGCCAGCCCGTCGGTGGCCTTGCCGTGAAAAAGCGACATGATGTTGCCTCCGTAGCTGGTACCGCAATCCAGGCCATGGATTCCGCTGACCTGGAGCAGCCCGGCCTCGGCCAGGTAGAACTGGCGGTAGATGGCCTTGGTGGCCGGCTTGCCGTCGATGGCGCAAGGTGCCTGGCCGCCGATGGGCACGGCATTGTCGCGGCAGGTGAAATAGTCGCGGTCCGACTTGTTGGCGCCCATCTTCAGCGTACCCATGTTCTGCGCTTTCTCCGGGGCGTTGTGGGCCGTTTCGAGCTTCTGGAACTGGAACTTCGGCTGGTCGGACGTACCGATGAACCGGTCGGCACCGAAAGTTGCATAGGTATAAGTGCCGGGTACAAGGCAGGCCTTGAACCCGCAGAAGTGATCGT
>DATAGL010000924.1:0-3867 GCA_036263755.1 Chitinophagaceae bacterium
TGTTTTATCCGCCAGCAGGGCCAGGAATACAATCGGCAGGTAGATATAACTGCTGAACATCACCCTTCGGGCCGCCTGCGGATTATTGGCCATATACAGCCGCACACACTGAAGGACCATAAATCCATTCGCCAGTAAAACAATGAACAGGCTGATCAATCCCGACATGCCGACAAAATACGGGATCATACCCACCGGCACCAGCAAGAGCGAATAAATCACCGTTTGCAGGGCCGTAAACCGTGTCGGACCTTCCCGGCTGGGCAGCAGCTTGAAACCCGCTTTGGAATAATCATTATGCGCCACCCAGGCAATTGCCCAGAAATGGGGAAACTGCCAGAGAAACTGGAGCGCAAACAGCACCCAGCCGCCAATCGACATGCGATCATCACCCGCTGCCCAGCCGATGAGGCAGGGCAATGCTCCCGGAAAAGCGCCAATCAAAACGGCAATGGAGCTTACCTTTTTCAGCGGCGTGTAAATGAAGGCATACAGGAACAAACTGAACGCTGCCAGGCCGGCACTCAACCAGTTGAAAAAGTAGCCCAGCACAAATACCCCGGCTGCCCCGCAAAGGGCGGCAAAGATGTATGCTTCCTGCTGACTCATGCGGCCCGATGCCACCGGACGGCTGCCGGTCCTGCGCATCATCGCATCGGTTTCCTTTTCCACCGATTGGTTGATCGCATTGGCGCTGCCGGTAACCAGGTATCCGCCCAGGAACAGCAGCAGGATCATTGTCCAGTCTGAGTGAACCCTTGGGGCCAGGAGATAAGCGATTACAGAGGAAAAAACCACCATAATGCTCAGGGAAGGCTTGGTAAGCTGCAGGTAGTCCCTGATCTTACCCGGTTTTCCTTTATCTCCGTCCTTCCCGGCTTCACTCATGCGTCATCCGTTAATGCTGCGTTGTCAAACACGTATTGATGTCAAAAAACTATTAATGCTTCGATTCTCCAGGGCCCACCGGCTCTGTCTGCGGAATGAAATCGCGGCCATCTTTTCCGTAATCATAGGCCCAGCGGTGTACTTCCGGTATTTCGCCAGGCCAGTTGCCATGGCCCGGGTTGATCGGCGTCGTCCATTCCAGTGAGGCAGAACCCCAGGGGTTGGTCGTGCGTACTTTTCTACCCTTGAAAATGGAATAGAAGAAGTTGAACACAAACATCAGCTGAACGGCAAACACAATGATGGAAACAATGGTAATGAACACGTTCAGGTCCTGGAACATATTGAAGGAAGACCAGAGGCGATAGTCCACATAGCGGCGGGGCATACCGGCCAGACCTTCATAGTGCATCGGCCAGAAGATGAGGTAAGCACCTACCAGCGTCACCCAGAAGTGTATATAACCAAGTGTATGGTTCAGGTAGCGGCCGAACATTTTCGGGAACCAGTGGTACACACCCGCAAACATGCCGAAGAAAGCCGATACACCCATTACGATGTGGAAGTGGGCAATAACGAAGTACGTATCGTGAATGTGGATGTCGATCGTGGAGTTACCGAGGAAAATACCCGTCAAACCACCAGAAATAAACATACTCACAAAGCCAATGGAATACAGCATACCCGGTGTGAATCGGAGGTTACCGCGCCAAAGGGTGGTAAGCCAGTTGAACACCTTGATCGCGGAAGGGATGGCGATCAACAGGGTCAGCAGTACGAAGAAGGCGCCCAGGAACGGGTTCATACCCGATACGAACATGTGGTGCGCCCACACGAGGAAGGCCAGGATCGTAATCGCAAACAGCGAACCCACCATGGCCATATAACCAAAGATCGGCTTGCGGGCATTTACCGACATCACTTCCGATACCAGACCCATGGCCGGCAGAATGATGATATAAACTTCCGGGTGACCCAGGAACCAGAACAGGTGCTGGTACAGGATAGCGCTGCCGCCTTCGTTCGGAAGGATCTGGCCGGCTACATAAATATCACTCAGGTAGAAGGATGTTCCGAGGTTCCGGTCGAACAGGAGCAGGATGAAACCCGACAGCAGTACCGGGAAAGAAAGTACACCCAGGATGGCCGTGAAGAACAGGGCCCACATCGTCAGGGGCATCCGCGTCATGCTCATCCCCTTGGTCCGCATGTTCAGGATCGTGGAAATGTAGTTCAGACCACCGAGCAGTGAAGACACTACGAACATGGCCATCGATACAATCCAGAGGTCCATACCGATTTTGGAACCACTCGACGCCTGACCCAGCGCACTCAGCGGCGGATAAGAGGTCCAGCCACCGGAAGCAGGTCCCGTTTGAACAAAGAGCGAAGCAAACATGATCACCGACGCCAGGAAGAAGAACCAGTACGAAAGCATGTTCATGAAGGGAGAAGCCATATCACGGGCACCTACCTGAAGCGGAATGAGTAAGTTGGCAAACGTTCCCGACAGGCCACCGGTCAGTACAAAGAACACGAGGATTGTTCCGTGCATGGTCACCAGCGCGTAGTAAAATTCCGGCTGGATCTGGCCGCCTTTCGCCCATTTCCCGAAGAAGGTCTCCAGGATGGGGAAGGTCTGATCCGGATACGCCAGCTGCAGGCGGAACAGGATGGAAAACAAACCGCCGATGATCGCCCAGATCATTCCCGTGATCAGGAACTGCTTGGCAATGGTCTTATGGTCCTGGCTGAAAACGTATTTTGTTAAGAACGTTTCTTTATGGTGATGATGTCCATTCCCGTCGGCATGATGTACATCATGCGTTAACCCTGCATCCCCATGAACATGAATTGTTGCATCGTGACTCATAAATTATTATTTACGCGTGTGCTTGTTTCTTAATTAATGAATGGCCTTGGCCCGTCCTGCTGAAAATCCGGCTGCCGTGGAATCGGTGGAACTGCCCGCGGGCGGGTTCACCGGTGCCGTGGGCGTAGCCGGGGTGTTCGCTGCCTGTGCAGCTACATACTGCGGCTGCTTTCCGGCCAGCCATGCCTTATACTCCGCTTCCGTCTCCACAACGACCACACCCCGCATGGAGAAGTGACCGGCTCCGCACATCTGGTCGCAGGAGATTTCGTAGTTGAAATCCGGACCATACTTCTTCTTCATCTCGGCCGTCGTGAACTTAGGCGTAAACCACATAGTCGTCGGGATACCCGGTACGGCGTCCATTTTCATCCGGAAGTGCACCAGGCCCACGTCATGGATCACATCTTTTGCATAGATCACAAACTTAACCGGCTTGTTCACTACCACATGCACCTCCTGGGTAACATAGATGTCATCATGGTTGGCTTTATCGGTCCAGATCTGGCCCAGCGGGTTGCTTTTCGCCTCATTGATCTCTTTGTAATACTTTCTTCCGAGAACACCGTCTTTACCCGGGTAGCGGAATTCCCAGCCGAACTGCTTACCGGTCACTTCCACGATCTGTGCGTCTTTCGGTGCTTCCCCGGTGATCTGGAACCAGTAGTAAAGGCCAAAACCCACCAGCACGGTCAGTGCAATGGCCGGGATCACCGTCCAGATCACTTCCAGCTTGTTGTTGTGGGGATAGTAAAAAGCCTTGCGGCCTTCTTTTTCCTGGTATTTGAACGAGAACCAGAACAGGGCAATCTGGGTCAGGAAGAAAACGATACCGGTTACCGCAGTCGTAATCCAAAGCATTTTGTCAATGCGTTCGCCATGATCCGAAGCAGGCTCTCCGAGGATCCGGCCTTTCAGGATTTCATTGCAGTAAACGACACCGATCAATCCGAGGATCAGGAACGCCAGCAGTAAGAAGGCATTGATCCGGTTGGTCTGCTTTCTGGTCTTTTCCTCACCCCGCAGCACACCTACATATTCTGCGGCCTTTGCGATCTGGAAGACCACCAGGAAACCTAAAACGAGGGCTATTACGATCCAAATAG
>DATAGL010000925.1:0-2654 GCA_036263755.1 Chitinophagaceae bacterium
CACGGAATCCGCCGTGCAGGAATTAAAGGCTTTCAGGGTCAGCTGAACCGGGTAATTTCCCGCCTGAATAAACGCATGTTTCGGCTCCCGCTCCGTGGAAGTGTTCCCGTCGCCGAAAGACCAGAGAAAAGTGACCCTGGCCGAATCGTGGTAAACAGACCGGTTCCGGAACTGCACCTCGAGGGAAGAACAGGAGGTGGCCGCTTCGAAAGCCGCTTCCGCGAGGATCCCGCCCGGCACGAGCGCTTTGGACACTACCAGCGGGGCACATAAACCCGAAGAGCGGACGGTCAGCGTGGCCACATATTGCTTGTTTATGGAATCATACCGGTGCGGGACGACAGGACCGCTGCCGGTGGTTCCGTCCCCGAAATCCCAGGTAAAGGTGGCATCCGGAAGGAGGGAGGTGGCCGTGAAGCGAACGTCCCCGGCACAACTGTCGGTGATGTCCCAGTTCAGCCGGTGCGGGGCCGGGTCCAGGGGCTGGAGCACAAAGGGAAGACCAATGTTCGCGTCGTTGTTGAGCTTGATCCTGTCCGGCCGGTAACCGGCAGCCGAACCTTTGCCGTTCGGGTTATCGATCACGCTGAGCAGGGTACGGCTGCGGGCAATATAAATGCGGCCGTCGGGGCCGAGCTGCATTGCGTAAAAACCTATCAATGCCGGTATGGCTTCAAAGGAACCGGCGATATCCTGAACCTGCGTTCCGGAAATATCGTACTGCGCAATGGACCCGAGGTGGGGACGCGACAGGTACAGCATCCGGGAGTCGGGCGAGAATTCACAGCCAAAAAATCCGGAGCCGGACTGTGTGATCACTTTTTCATTGGAGAACCGCCCGGTGCGGTTGTCGAAATCAAACAGGTGAAAAAAGTCTTCCGCAACTGTTTCGGCATCCTCCGGGTAATGGGTCAGGCAGAGGTGCCGGCCATCAGGACTGACTTTCATTGCACCGATGCCCCAGATGGAATAGTCATTCAGTCCCCGCTGGTACCGGGAATCGACCGGCTGCTCGCTGATCCCGTCACAGGAAAGCAGCCAGGCCCTCAGTTCCTGCTGCGTCCGGTCCTCCGTGATGATCCAGATGTCCTGGCCATTGGCATGGTACGCGGCGGTCAGGCGCTCGGTGCCCATTGAATGCAATGGAACGTTCTTGCGGACCACTTCCCCGCGCCCGCTGTCGCGCAGGCGGTTGATGACCGAATAATGGTATCCGCCCCGGTACTCGTTCTGGAAAGCGTCGGCTGAAACAAGGAAAAAGATACTGTCATTGCCGGGCTGGGGTAGAAGCAGGGCTGCCTGGAAGGTGGATTCGTGCCCCTTTAAACCGGCTGAGCCCAGTACCGGCTGGTGTTCCCGGTTCATCAGCCGGACGCCGTTGCTGTAAAACAGCAGGTTTCCCATCCGGTCGCTGATGGAAGCGGATCCCTCAAAAGTCAGGAGGTTGCTTCCTGAAACAACCGCCGGTGCACTCGACCTGCCAGTCAGGTCAAAGGATAAACGCACGCCATTGCCGAATACCCAGTTATGGTATTGCTGGCCTTTGGCCGGCAGGAAATACAGGCAGAGGGGGAGCAGGAGTGCAGATAGCCGGCGGCAGGGCGGACATTTAAAGGGTAAGCGAAGCAATTCTTTTGGTTTTTTTGCGTATATAGTCGGGGAATTAAGGTTTCTTTCCGTAAAGGAATCAATTTTACCCCCGGGTAAACCTAAACCGTTGACGTTCAAGCAAGCTATATCCTTGTTAAGCCTACTTTTTTGCCTGTCCGTAAAGGGATGGTCGCAATTGCCTGCACCTGCCGGTTTACCTGCTTCGAATGTAAGGATCAAAAACATTGCAACCGCAGCCGACAGTATCCAACTCGATACCCTCAGTATCCTGCCCGGGAGCTTTAACATTTCACCAACAGATTCCGCCGAATGGCGCCTGGACTTTGTCCGGGGAATGCTTTTCTGGAAACGCAAACCGGCCACCGATTCCGTGTCCGTGCGTTACCGGGTGTTCCCTTACCGGCTCAACGCACCGGTGCAGCGGTTAAGCTACGACAGCGTGATCAACCGCTTTTACATCAGGCCATACGAGTTCAATGCGGCCAACGGGGAGGGGAATGGTCCCTTCCAGTTCGGGAACGTGGAATACAACGGTTCCTTTGGCCGGGGTATTTCGTTTGGCAACAACCAGGATGCCGTGGTGAATTCGCACCTGAACCTGCAGCTAAACGGGATGCTGGGCGACTCCATTGAGCTGGCTGCGGCCATCACCGATAACAACATTCCCATCCAACCCGACGGCACCACCCAGCAGCTGAACGAATTCGACCAGGTATACCTCCGCTTCCGGAAAAAAGGATGGCAGCTGAGCCTGGGGGATATCGACATCCGCCAGAACAACCTTTATTTCCTCAACTTCTACAAGCGGCTGCAGGGCATTTCGTTCCAGACCACGCACCGGTTGTCGCCGCGGTCGGAATCCACCACCCTGGCCAGCGCTTCCATTGCCAAAGGAAAGTTCACCCGGAACGTGTTCCAGGGGGGTGAAGGCAACCAGGGCCCATACCGGCTCACCGGGGCCAATAACGAGATCTTCTTTATCGTGCTGGCCAACACCGAACGGGTGTTCCTCGACGGCGAGCTGCTGCAGCGGGGAGAGGACC
>DATAGL010000926.1:0-1854 GCA_036263755.1 Chitinophagaceae bacterium
ACTGCCAGGCGGTACTGAATCCTTCTTTCCAGAGCAGGTCCGTGGAACGCAGCCCCAGCTCTGATAAAGCCTGCAGGGTATAGGGGCCCGTTTGTTCATTATTGCGCAATAACCGGTATTCGTTCATGGTTCCGTATCTCCTTCAGGAAATAGAAAATTCCGTGCCCGGAATAGGCAGTGCAGCCTTTTCGTCAGGAAAATGTTAATAGGCGGAAAACAGTGGATTTGGGCCGGTAAGAAGAACTTAAAAAAGGCTGTTTTGTCAGGTTCTTAGGCGTAAAATCGGTAGATTTGCCCATTCTACAAACGTGTACAAACAAGGGACTGAATGGAAGATACTTTACTACCGCAGGAAACCAATGACTCCAACCGGATCATCCCTGTGAACATTGAAGAGCAAATGAAAACGGCCTACATCGATTATTCGATGTCGGTGATCGTGGGCCGCGCCCTGCCCGACGTGCGCGACGGCCTCAAGCCGGTGCACCGCCGTATTCTTTTTGCGATGAATGAGCTGGGCATGGGTTACAACCGCCCGTATAAAAAATCCGCCCGTATCGTGGGCGAGGTGCTGGGTAAATACCACCCGCACGGCGACTCCTCCGTGTACGATGCCATGGTCCGTATGGCCCAGGACTGGAGCATGCGCTATACCCTTATCGACGGACAGGGCAACTACGGCAGCCAGGACGGCGACGGACCGGCGGCCATGCGTTATACGGAAGCCCGCATGCAGCGCCTCGGCGAAAGCATGCTGACCGATATCGAAAAAGAAACGGTCGACTTCCAACTCAACTTTGACGACTCACTGAAGGAGCCCACCGTTCTGCCGACGCGGATTCCGCAATTGCTAGTAAACGGCTCCAGCGGCATTGCCGTGGGGATGGCCACCAACATGATGCCGCACAACCTCAGCGAAGTGGTGGACGGTTGTATTGCTTATATCGACAACCGCGAGATCACCATTGATGAGCTGATGCAGTACGTGAAAGGTCCTGACTTTCCGACCGGCGGCACCATCTTCGGTATGGAAGGCGTAAAGGCGGCCTTTCATTTCGGACGCGGGCGCGTGGTCCTTCGGGGCAAGCTCCATGTGGAAACCAAAGCCAGCGGCCGCGAGCAGGTGATCATCACCGAAGTGCCCTACCAGGTCAACCGCGACGCGCTCTGCGACCGCATCGGCCAGCTGGTTACCGACAAGGTGGTGGAAGGCATAGCCCATATCAATAACGAATCGAACAATAAGGAAGGCACCCGGATCGTGGTCGATCTGAAGCGCGATGCCGTGGCCAACGTGGTGATCAACCAGTTGTATAAATTCACCGAGCTGCAGACCAGCTATGGTATCAACAACGTGGCCCTGGCCAAAGGCCGTCCGAAGATCCTGAACCTGAAAGAACTCATCTCCGAGTTCGTGGAATTCCGTCATGAAGTTATTGTACGCCGGACCCGGTATGAGCTGCGCGAGGCAGAGAAAAAAGCGCATATCCTCCAGGGCTACCTCATTGCCCTGGACCACCTGGATGAAGTGATTGCCCTTATTCGGGCTTCCTCCACGCCCGACTCGGCCAAAGACGCCCTGGTGAATGCAGGCTGGGGACTGGACGAGATCCAGGCCAAAGCCATCCTCGAACTGCGCCTGCAGCGCCTGACCGGCATGGAACGGGAAAAGATCAAGGAAGAATACGACGAGCTGATGAAACTGATCGGGCGCCTGCGCGAGCTGCTGGCCAACGAAGGCATGCGCTACGATGTGATCAAAACAGAGCTCAACGAAGTAAAAGACCGCTTCGGCGATGCCCGGAAAACGGAAATCACCTACCTGGATAATGAAGTCAGCATCAAGGACCTCAT
>DATAGL010000927.1:0-7013 GCA_036263755.1 Chitinophagaceae bacterium
GCGCTGCCCGATGATGCTTTGCACATAATTGCCGTACCGCTCATAAGCCGGGCGGTACACCACACCGATGGCCCGGTGGCCGATGCGTGTATCGTGAAAAGGAGTTTGCGGGAACTGGTCCAGGAGCAGCAGCCTGTTGCCGCCCGCAGTATGCAGCTGGAATTCCCAGCTGTCTTCCCGCGCTTCGGGCACCTCTTTTCGTTCCAGATCCGCACCCCAGGCACTTCCGGCAATCACCGATCCCTCGTAGGACCCGAACCCGATGAGGGCTACGGCATCGTTTCCGTATTGCTGGCGGGCCAGCTGGCCGATATTGAACATTCCTTCGTCGGCCATATCGGTAGCACGGGCATCACCGATGTGCGTATTGTGCGCCCAGATGATGGCCTTCGACTCCGGTCCCTGGAATTCAAGGAGGCGGTTCAGGGTTTCCATCATATGGCTGTCGCGCACATTCCAGGAGTGGGGCCCGCCGGAAATCATGGCCCGGTAGTACCGCTCGGCATTGACGGCAATCAAAGCATTCTGTTCCGCACTGAACACCGGCTCAGTGTCGCCTTCAGGCGTTTTGCGTTTGTCGGTCAGCGTTTGCAGCAGGCCGATCACCTCGTCCTGGCAAAGCTCCGGTACCATTCGCGCTGCATACCCATACGAAGCGCCTTCATCCTCCTTATAGGGCTCAAAACAACGGATGGCCTCATGGGCGGCCTTGAGCGCATCCGGGTCGTTTTTCTGGAGGTACTGAACCACGCATTCCAGCGAATCCCAGAGACTGTACACATCCAGGCCATAGAATCCCACCTGTTCCTTCCGCTCTTTTCCTTTATTATGCCTCCGCATCCATTCAACAAAAGCGGCTATTTCCCAGTTACCCCACATCCAGGTCGGCCAGCGGTCGAAGGAGTGCAAGTTGTCTGTAGCAGAACCCGGTGCCGATGCATGGTGCGAAACATACCGGTTGAGGGCATAGCAATCCGGCCAGTCGCCTTCCACGGCAACAAAGCGGAATCCGTATTCTTCCACCAGCCGCCGGGTGATGTGGCTGCGCCAGGTATAATATTCGTGCGTTCCGTGTGAGGCTTCCCCCAGCATCACTATGCGCTTTTGCCCGATCTTCCGGATCAGCGGATCCAGGTCCGCCATTGCGTTGATCGGGATTCCCAACTCGCGCAAGGGCCCTGTCCAGTCATTCCGGGAAAAATAAGTGGTCATCCGGTTGTTTAAGGATGGGAGAGAAAACGGTATGCCAGAACGGCCCGGAAGACCCGGAAACCGTTTATCCCTATGAGCCTTCAGCAGTAAATATTCACGTAACCTCAACAAATGCCGGCCGGCTCGGCCCGGCTGATTGGTTACATTTGCAGACAAATCAACGGCTTGAAACACCTCAAAGCTCTCAATAAATATCTATGGAAATACCGCCTGCGCCTGACGGTCGGTATCCTGTTCATTGTTATTTCCAACTATTTCAACGTGCTGGTCCCCCAGGTTACCGGCTTCGTGGTTGAGTTCGTTACCGCCTATTTCAACGGGGGGGCGCGCCAGCCATCGGACACCCGGAATTATGATGTGCTCGTGCAGGCATTTATCCGGTGGATGGAAGGAAGCCAGTACACCATCAGCTGGGTGGTGGCCATCAGCGGGCTGACCATGCTGGCCATGGCCCTGCTCCGGGGCTTTTTTATGTTCCTCATGCGGCAGACCATCATCGTAATGAGCCGGCACATCGAGTATGACCAGAAAAACGAAGTGTTCAATCATTATCAGCAACTGCATTCCGGCTTTTTTAAAGTGCACAGTACGGGCGACCTGATGAGCCGCATGGCCGAGGACGTGAGCCGTGTGCGGATGTTCACGGGCCCGGCTATCATGTACCTCATCAACCTGATCACGCTGATATCGCTGAGCGTGTTTTTTATGTACCGCCGCAGCCCGGAACTGACCCTCTATGTACTGGCACCGCTGCCCGTACTGGCCCTGATCATTTACGTGGTCAATACCATCATCCACAAGCGGAGTGAAAGGCTGCAGGCCAGCCTCGCTGCCCTGACCACCAATGCACAGCAGAGCTACAGCGGGATCCGGGTGATCAAATCCTTCGTCCAGGAAGAGGCCATGCTGCATCATTTCGAAGAAAACAGCACACGGTATAAGAAAGAAGCGATCGGTCTCGCTAAAATGGAAGCGCTGTATTTCCCGTCCATGACCCTGTTCATCGGCATCAGTACGCTGCTGACCATCATGATCGGGGGATTGTATTACATACGCGGCTTGAATGGCGTCAACCTGGCGACGATCGTGGAGTTTGTTATTTATATCAACATGCTCACGTTCCCGGTAAGCGCCATCGGCTGGACCGCCAGCATGATCCAGCGAGCTTCGGCTTCGCAAAAACGGCTGAACGAATTCCTGCAGGTGGAACCCGAGATCCGCAACAGGCCGGAGGCGAAAGCGGTAACATTAAACGGTAAAATAGAATTCAGGAATGTCCAATTTACCTATGGTCATACAGGCATTACCGCCCTGAAGGATTTTAACCTGAATATTGAGCCGGGGCAGAAAGTGGCCATCGTAGGCCGTACCGGAAGCGGCAAGAGTACGGTGGCGCAATTGCTGCTCCGCATGTATGATGCACAGGAGGGGAGCATCCTGCTGGATGGCTATCCCATCCAGCACCTGGACTTGCGCAGCCTGCGGGCCCAGGTCAGCTATGTGCCCCAGGACGGTTTCCTTTTCTCCGATACCGTGCGCAACAATATTGCCTTTGGGGCCAAAACACCGGACCCCGTAAAAGTGCGCGAAGCAGCGGAGCGGGCAGTGGTAGCCGGCGAAATCGAAAGCTTCCCGGATCAATGGGAAACCATGGTAGGGGAGCGGGGGGTTACCCTCAGCGGCGGCCAGAAGCAACGCGTTTCCATAGCCCGGGCCCTGATGAAGGATGCGCCCATTCTCATCCTCGACGACAGCCTCAGCGCGGTGGATGCCCGCACCGAAAAAGAGATCCTTTCCAATCTGCGGAACTACCTGCAGGATAAGACCGCTATCATCATCACGCATCGCATTTTCAGCCTGTTGCAGTTCGACCGGATCATTGTTCTGGAAGATGGAAAAATAGCCGAAACGGGCACCCACGAAGAGCTCTTGAAACAGTCCGGAATCTATGCGGAAATGTACCTGAAACAGTTGCAGGAGGATAATTCCAACAAATTCGGACCAAATTTGGCTGTTGAGAAAACATAATTATATTTGTAAGGAGCAAAACCAAAACATTTTATATTAACTGTAAAAACTATTACTGTGGCGTACGACAACAATGACAAGAAACTGGAAAGCATTTACAGCAAACGGATCCGCGCCGGAAAACGCCGGACGTATTTTTTTGATGTAAGGGCCACACGTGGGAATGATTACTACCTGACGATCACGGAAAGCCGCAAGCGGTTCAATGATAACGGGTACGATCGCCACAAGATTTTCTTGTACAAGGAGGACTTCAACAAATTCATCAAAGCCCTCACCGAAGCCGTGGACCATGTCAAGACACAGTTAATGCCTGATTTCGATTTCGACGCGTACAACCATGATGAAATCGCCGATGGCGAACATGATGGTGAAGATATCATTGCCGATGTGGAAACTGCAGCCCCTGCAGCTGCCACCACAACGGTTGCCGCCACTACGACCAGCGCTGCCGCCACCAGCGAGGAAGTAGATAAGTGGTAAGCCTTAATTTCAGAAGAATAGCCCCCTTAGTAAGGGGGCTTTCTGTTTTCAGCAATACTTTTAGGCTGCTGATAAACAATGATCCTTCCTATGAACCTGAAAACCTGCGGCTACCTGCTCCTGGCCATCCCATTGCTGCTGCTTGGAGGCTTTATTCTTACAAAGGAGCACCCATCTTCCATTATCATCCAGGCTACACCCATTGCACTGACCAAACCCCAAAAAAAGGAAGAACATAAAAAGCAGGAACTCCTCGACCGGATGGAGCAGGAAGTGCTGATGACCCGCGATCCCCAATTGGGCTTTGTTCCTTCCGGCCGCATCACCCAGGCCGAAAAAAGCCGTCAGCGGATAGGTGCTGCGTTGCA
This sequence comes from Chitinophagaceae bacterium, assembly GCA_036263755.1. GTDB lineage: Bacteria > Bacteroidota > Bacteroidia > Chitinophagales > Chitinophagaceae > Flavisolibacter. The sequence continues at coordinate 4,092 of DATAGL010000927.1, forward strand.
GCGTACCACCCGGTATAGTTCCCTGGGATGGAGGTCGCGCGGCCCGGATAACATGAGCGGACGCACCCGTGCCGTACTGGTCGACCGGAACGACCCCACTAACAATACCGTTATTTTAGGCAGTGTGGGCGGAGGCCTCTGGCGTACTACCAATTTTAAAGCGGCCCATCCCGACTGGACGCGCCTGCCTTCTGTTTCCGCCAACCTGGCTATTTCCTGCCTGGCGCAGGATCCGGCCCACCCCGATACGATGTATGCCGGCACCGGTGAAGGCTATTTCAATGTAGATGCCATCCGTGGACTCGGCATTTACCGGAGCACCGACGGCGGCCTCACCTGGAGCCTGCTGCCTGCCACCACTACCGGCGGGGCCCAGGTGAATGACCTGAGCTTTGTGCAGAAGATCGCTGTGGCTCCGAACGGAGATGTATATGCCTCCGGCATCAGCGCGCGGTTCTGCAACTCGGGCGGTGTACTGAAATCCACCAATGCCGGGAACACCTGGACCCGTGTCATCGGCTTCTTCAACAACAGCGGAAGCTGCGCAGGCGCTTTTGACTTTTTCGGGTATGACCTGGAGATCTCCAAAGACGGGGATATCTGGGCGACGGTGGTTGACCGTTCCCTGGCCGATACTACCCGCGGAAAGATCTATTATTCACCTGCAGGCGTTAACGCCGGCAACAGCGGCACCTGGGTGGATGTAACGCCTGCCCCTGCTAGAAGCGCATACTGGCAACGGATTGAGCTGGCCGCATCGCAGCAAAACAACGGGAAGGTATATGCCGTCATGCAGGGCATCAATAACAGCCTGGGCGGGATGTTCGTCACCGGCAACAGCGGTACCACCTGGACCAATATATCAAGCACTGCATCCTGGTGCGATGGCGGAAGCCCGGGCGGGACGGACTTTTCCCGGGGGCAGGCCTGGTATGACCTGGCCATTGCCGTTAAGCCGGACGACGACCAGACCGTATTTGTAGGTGCCATTGACCTGATGAAAACCACGAACGGCGGTGCCTCCTGGATGCAGAGCACCCAATGGATCGGCGGCTGCGGCGCCCTGCCCGTCATACATGCCGATAATCACGACATTGTTTACCTCCCGGGTTCGGCAGCCGAGTTCATTGTCGTTAACGACGGTGGGGTATATTTCACTTCCGACAACGGTGCCACTTATTCCTATAAGGGAGAAGGATACAATACCATTCAGTATTATTCGGCAGCAATGCATCCGGAAGCCAATTCACCGGTGCTTATGGGTGGTGCCCAGGACAATGGCTCCCATATTCTCGAAAATGCCGGACTCGGTTCAGCATTTGAGGCTGTAGGCGGAGACGGAGGCTTTTGTTTTATTGACCAGGATGATCCGAAAGTGATGATCGCCAGCTACGTGGAACTGAACTATTACATTTCACGTGACAGCGGTGCGAATTTCGACATTTATGCTACGTATGGCGGCGGAAGATTTATCAACCCGACGGAATACGATAATGGATCCAACTGCCTCTTTGGATCCTATAATAACGGCCAGCTGGCCCGGATTTCCAACGTGGCCGGACCGGGTGCCATTTCAGCGGTGGCCCTCAGCTTTCCCGCTGCCACCAACCGGCAGGTATCCGCCATGAAAGCGGACCCGAATACGGCGAACCGCTTGTGGGTGGCCTTCTCTACCGGGGCGGGCGCTTCGGCACAGGTACCCCAGCTGTATTACATGGACCAGTCCCAGGCACCGGCACCCACTTTAACTTCCGTAACCGTACCGGCCCTGCCTGCAGGAAGCTATATATCCAATATTGATGTAGAGACAGGAAATGCAGCCCACCTGTTACTGACGGTCTCCAATTATGGGGTTCCCTCCGTTTGGGAAAGTACGAATATGGGCGCCAGCTGGACTTCTATTGAAGGCAACCTGCCGGACATGCCGGTGCGCTGGGGGATTTTTGTTCCGGGTAGCAGTGCGGCAGCAGGTATCCTGCTGGCAACCGAAACCGGGGTTTGGAATACCACCGCCATCAGCGGAACCAGTACAGTCTGGAATCCAAGCATGACCCTGCCTTCCGTGCGGGTGGATATGCTTCAGTTCAGGCCTTCGGATAAAACGGTAGTGGCGGCCACCCATGGACTCGGCATGTACACCGCGGTTCTCCCTACGTCCCTTCCGGTAAATCTGGTGGATTTTTCCGGTGAAGAGCAGGACGGACAAGGAATGCTGCATTGGAAAACGGATGGCGAAGTTGCTTCAGAAGGCTTTGCAGTGGAAAAATCGGGCGACGGGGTCCATTTTGAAAAGATCGGGTATGTTCCCGCTGCTGTCCAAAGTTCAGTGATGCAAAACTATGCTTTTACCGATCCGCGGCTGGAGGAATGGAATCATTACCGGCTGAAGATGATCGACCAGGATGGATCTTTCCGCATGAGCCATACCGTTACCATCCGCTACCGGCATCCGCTGCGATCCGTATGGGTCAGCAATCCGTTCCGCAACGCTGTTGAGATTCGCCTTCCGGAACTGGCAAAACAGGTAGAATTGAAACTGGTCAATTCTTTCGGGCAGGTAGTGGCCAAAACAAAGTACAGCCAGGCATCTGGACTTCTTCGCTGGAACCTGCAGGGCATCAATTTGCCCCGGGGCATTTATTTCCTCCGTATGGAAAGAGACGGCCGGACAGAAAACATAAAACTGGTACGAGAATAAAAAACAAAGCCCTCAGACGAGGGCTTTGTTATTTCTGTCAGGAATAGAGTATTTTATTAAATGATCTGGTTTAGGGTTGCAATACAGGCTATGATCAGATTCATATTGTTTTTCCGTGACGGAATATTGCCTTTCCTTCCTGTGGGTTCACCTACTATCTTTTTCCGGAATGATCCTGTACTCCGGGGAAGCATTCGGCATCCGCCTTGGAACCTGCCGGAGCA
>DATAGL010000928.1:0-6821 GCA_036263755.1 Chitinophagaceae bacterium
TTACTTTATGCACCGTTTCCCACATGTTGTGGAACCAGCGGATCTGGTCCTCCCGGGTGCTGTGCAGGTGGCACTCCGTTATGGCCAGCGGGATCTGCAGCCGCTCCCAGGCTTCCTTCAGCAGCGTGGCCGGTCCGCATTCCTTTCCGTGCATCGGCACATGGAGGGTATGAATGTCGGCGTACCGGTGCAGGTGATTGTTGCCATGGAAGCATTCCGGGTATTTGCTCATGTCCTCGTCCAGGTACCGCTCGGAAGTGAGGTAATAATTGAAACCGGCAATATGGGGCACGCAGGGGTGTTCCAGGAACCAGTTCAGCTCCGCTGCAGTGATGCCTTTCTCCAGCATGAACCGGTACAGGACCTTATCGGGTGTTAAGGTACCGCAGAGCAGTTCATAGGAAAGCCACCGGCGCTCGTTCTCGAAGTCGGCCTCGTACTGCAGCAGAGGCGTGCTGTGGCATTTGCCCAGGTCTTCCGTCTGGATCAGTTTGGCTTCCGGGTTGATCTCCCGGATAGCTTCCATCGCCAGCACCGTTGCCTTGCATTCACTCAGCAATACTTTAAAGAAGTGAAAATAGTTTTTCGTGTGCGGATACCAGTGACCGTACAGGCCGCAGAAGCGGGCCGTGGTCAGTGGCTCGTTCACCGGAGTGTAGTATTCGATCCACGGAAATTTCTGCGCCACCATCCGGGCGTAGTCCGCCAGCCCTTCTTCAAACGATCCGTCGAAGAAACTAACATACCGCGGACCGCTGCCGTGATGCACCAGTCCGGCAATGGGTGTGATTTGTAACGCCCGCATCCGGTCCAGGTTCTGTTCGGTAAACGTCCAGTCCACATCCATCCCCTTTTCGGGGAGGTGCTTTTCCCACAGGATCGGGAACCGCAGCTGGTTGATGCCCAGGGAAGCTACTAATTCTATGTCGCTGACGCCCCGCTGGTAAAACCCGGAGTATTCCGACTGGTCAAAATACCGGTCACCGACCCGGTTGATCGTGCATTCCATACCGCCCCAGATCTGCACTTCACTAAATTGTTGCATGATATACCTCGCTTGTTCTGTTGAATAAATGGTTTTTGCCAGGTGCACAGGAATACGGATAAGGGTACCGGCGGCCGTATAACGGAAAAGCACAACCGCAGCACCTCTGCTGTTTTGTTGGATTACTTAAATGGTTGGGAATACTGCCGGAGAGAACCGGCAGGTTGGAACCGGAGATACGGACTTATCGGGTAGGACTGTTTCCAGTCCGGCGCACTGACCTCTGTTCGTTCACCTCGTTTGTAGCCTCGCCTCCTTTAGAGAGCAGGGTTCTAAAAATATGCCATTTTTAACCGGTGCTACGGTTGCGACAGGGAAGAGCGGGCTGCCGGCCCGTTTTGAAGAAAAGTGTGATTCCGGTGGAAGGGCACGAACTGCAGGATGCCCGAACCGGTACGGTGGGGCGTTGCCCAAACGGCAGTGCATTTCCCCTGATTGGTGCTTTACCCTTTGTTCCCGAGGGCTGTTCTGTTGAATGGGGTAGAAGCCCCGCAGCCGGTGGCAGATATACAATCAAATTAAGAAACGGGCTTTTTTGATGGGTCATCGGTTCGCGGCCTGCAACAGGTACCGGGAACGAGGGTGTTGATTTCCCTGCCCGAACCTTCCGCTTTTCGCTACAAGCCGGGCCGCTTTCTTTCCTCGGTACCCTGCATTACATTTACCCCGGCTCCCTGGCTTTGTGTCAAAAAGAATGAAAGAAATGCAACTTCTTAAAAAATTTTAAGAAGATTGCTTGACTTTTGGCAATTATTTCACATCTTTATAAATATCAAATGCTCGACAAACAACTGCACAATAGGAGAAGACTGGTACGGGAACTGTATTTCGCCCCCGTACTTTCCTGCGCAGAATTCAGTGAGAAAATCGGAAAGAGCCTGCCGCTCGCTACCCGGATGTTAATGGAAGGGTTGGAAGAAGGCATTGTTCAGGAAAACGGACTGGCTCCTTCCACCGGTGGCCGCCGGCCGGTCACCTACTCGCTGCAGTCGGGCTCGATGTACCTGGTTTCCGTGGCCATGGACCAGTTCGTGACCCGGATTGCCCTGATGGATACGCACAACCATCCCGTCGGCCGGGTCGAAAAAATGGAGTTGCCGCTGGCCGGCAATCCGGAAGCCCTGAACCAGCTGGCCGGGCACATCGCCCGGTTTGTGGAAGGCACGGGCATCCCGAAAGAAAAGATCGCCGGTATCGGCATCGGTATGCCGGGCTTCGTGGATGTGCGCAAGGGTATCAACCATTCCTTTTTAAAAACCCCCAGGGGCATCACCATTACCGGGGTGGTGGCCGAAAAAACGGGCCTCCCGGTATATATCGATAATGACTCGAGCCTGATCGCCCTGGCCGAGCTCCGCTTCGGCGGCGCCCGGGAACGGAAAAATGCGATGGTGATCAACATCGGCTGGGGAGTGGGACTGGGCATCGTGGTGAACGGCACCCTGTTCCGCGGCCATAATGGTTTTGCCGGTGAATTCAGCCATATACCGCTGTTCTCTAATGGTAAGATGTGCAGCTGCGGAAAAACCGGTTGCCTCGAAACGGAAACCTCCCTGCAGATCCTTGTGCAGAAGGCACGGGCCGGTCTGACGAACGGACGGATCTCGCAGCTGAAAGCCGAAGCCCTGGATCATTACGAGTCGGCCAGCGAAAGCATGATTGAAGCGGCGCGTGAGGGCGACCGGTACACTATGGAGCTGATCTCGGAAGCTGCGTACCATATCGGCAGGGGTGTTTCGATCCTGATCCACCTGATGAATCCGGAGCTGGTCATTCTTTCCGGCCGTGGCGCTGCGGCGGGCAAGGTGTGGCTGCCGGCGATGCAGCAGGCGATCAACGAGCACAGTATTCCGCGCATCGCGGCGGATACGGCCATCGAGCTGTCCGGGCTGGGCTACCAGGCCGAACTGATCGGAGCGGCAGCGCTGGTGATGGAGCATTTCGGCGAGGATGCCCCGGAAAAAACGAACCGGTCCGAGGCAACGGCTTCCCTTCATATATAACAATCCATCCTCTGGAACCTTCCGTGAAAATTTTTGCACTCCGGTGCAGAACAGGCAATCTATTGCCTGGTCCGCCTTCCATTTTTTACTTAAAAACACTGCAATGAAGATCCTAACCAAGAGCTTGCTATGCTTGCTGTTCTGTTTGTGCAGCACCCTCGCCTTCAGCCAGGCGGGACGAACCGTCACCGGACGGGTGACCGACAGTACCGGAACCGGCCTTGCCGGTGTAACGGTAACCGTTAAAGGTACGACCACTTCCACCACCTCCGACAACGGGGGACAGTTTTCCATCCTTGTTCCTTCGGCCGGCAGCGTGCTGGTCTTTTCCTCTGTAGGCTTTGCGCCGCAGGAAGTAGCGGCCGCCGACGGCCCCGTTCTGGTTACCCTGGCTTCCGCCAGCGGTACCATGAATGAAGTAGTAGTGACCGCCTTCGGCGTCGGTCGCCGGCAAAAGGCGCTGGGTTATGCCACCTCCACAATCGCCGCTGAAGAGCTGACCCGCACCGGTTCACCCAACTTCGCCAATGCCCTTTACGGCAAGGCGCCGGGTGTGCGGATCGCGGCTACGCCCGGAGGCGCCACCTCGGCCGTGAACATCACCATCCGCGGGATCAACACCATCACGGGCCGCAGCCAGCCCCTGATCGTTATGGATGGTATTCCCATCCGGAACGGGGAAGCCAACAACGGCGATTACTGGAACGACCAGCGCTTGCGCGGCAACGGTCTGCTGGACATCAACCCCGAGGACATTGAGAATATCTCTATCCTCAAAGGCGCTTCCGCTGCCGCCCTGTACGGCGCCGAAGCCATTAACGGCGTGGTGCTGATCACCACGAAATCCGGCCGCGGACGCAAAGGCCTGAACGTGGACTTCAACGCCAACTACAGCCAGGACCGGGTGGCTTACCTGCCCCGCTACCAGAACGTGCGCGGCCCCGGCATCCATCGCTTCCTGTCCAACGGCGGCCAGGAAGAGGACGGCTTTGTATACCAGGATCTGGACGGCGACGGCGTAAAGGAAACCCGCGGCGTGGGCGGATTTTCCATCAACTTCGGACCCCGGTTCGATGGAAAGCCTACGCTTGCCTGGGATGGTGTGATCCGTCCGTATGTAGCCCAGGAGGACAATTACGCCGGGCTGTTCCAGACGGCGCACAACTCCAATATCAACGTCGCGGTATCGCAGGGCAGTGAGAACGGCAACATCCGTTTCTCGCTGACCCGCCAGCAGAACCAGGGTGTGAGCCTGGGTGCGGAGAATACAAAGAATATTGCCAACCTCAACTCCACCTTCCGCCTCGGCACCAAATGGTCGACCGACGTGATGGTGAACTATATCAACCAGCAGACGAACAACCGGCCGTATTCCATCGACCGGATGATGAACAACTTCACCGGTATGATGGGCCGCTTCGACAATGCCGACTGGTACCTGGACCGTTACAAGACGAGCCGCGGCTACCGCTTCGTGACCGGCGCCGGCACCCAGAGCCTGACTCCGGAAGAGAACATCATCTACCCGGGCTTCAAGGGCGATATCGCCGATTACGTCTGGCGTGTGAAAGAGCACAGGGAAGTGGAGCGCGACAACCGCGTAATCGCCAGCATGACGAACAACTGGCAGATCCTGTCCGGACTGAAGCTCCGCGGCCGGATTGCCACGGACTTTACCTCGCAGCGCACGGAAAGCCGCCAGAGCACCGAGATTCCCCTGGCCTTCGGCAACTCCGGCTACTTCGGACTGGGTTCCTTCCAGAGCTCGATCGTATATGGTGACGTGCTGCTGACGTATACCAAGAAGCTGAGTTCGGATATCGAGGCCAACGTCATGGGCGGCTATACCGCAACCAAGGAGAATGCCACCTACCTCACCCGGGGTACCAGCGGCGGCCTGAGCACAGAAAACCTGTTCGACATTGCCGCTTCGATCAACTCGCCGGCCAGCAGCAGCTCCAGCCGCACCCAGATGGTGCGCGACGCTTTCCTCGGAACCCTGAACGCTTCCTATAAGAACTACCTCTTCCTTGAGGGTACGGTGCGCCGCGACCGCGTGTCGGTCATGCATCCGGACAACAATGCCTTCGTGTATCCTTCCGTAAACTCTTCCTTCGTATTCAGCGATGCCTTCGAACTGCCGGCGTTCTTCAGCTACGGCAAGGTGCGGGCTTCCTGGGGTATCGTAGGCGGCTACCCGGAAATGTACCGGGCGAATATCGCCTACAACCAGAATTCGTTTGGTATTCAGGCCGTGGGCGGCAAGCCCGTACTGTACACGACGATTTCGTCTGACTTCGGCAATGACCTGATCCGGCCGGAGGAAAAGCATGAAATTGAGTTTGGTCTGGAAGCCAAGTTTTTCAAGAACCGCCTCAACCTCGACGTGTCGTACTATAACGGACAGATCCGGGACCAGATCCTGCCGCTGTCTCTTGCTGCCACTACGGGTGCCCGTTCGGTGCTGACCAACATCGGTACGCTGCGCAACAAGGGTATTGAAGTGGGCATCTCCGGTATACCGGTTCAGACCAGCAATTTCCGCTGGGATGCGGGTATCAACGCTGCCTGGAACCGCAACACGGTGGAAAGCCTGTCCGATGGCGCAACGGAACTGCTCCACGCCGATTACGACGGCAATGCCGCCCAGCTAAAATCGGTAGTAGGCCAGCCCATGGGCGACATCTACATCCACCCGGTGGCCACCAATGCCAAAGGTGAAAAGATCGTAGGTGCCGACGGCCTCTACACGCTGGATCCTAACATGGTGAAAGTGGGCAACTTCATGCCGAAGGCTGTCGGCGGTATCACCAACACCTTTACCTACAAAGGCTTTTCGCTGGATGCCCTGATCGACTTCCGCATCGGCGGCCATGTGATGCCTACAGGTCTGAACTGGATGACCTCGCGCGGCCTGACGGAAGAAAGCACCAAGTATATGGATAAGGCAAGCGGTGGCCTCTCTTATTATGTGGAAAACGGCAGAGGCGTACAGACCAACGCTGCCCAGGGCCCCAACGGCGAGAAAGTATACGATGACGGCATGCTGATGGAAGGTGTGACCATCGACGGACAGCCGAACACCAACGTGGTGTCGCAGGCTTACTACTACTGGCTCACCTACAACTGGGGTGGTCCTCAGTATGGTGCTGCCCGTTATGAGCTGTTCGTGAAAGAGAATTCCTACGTGAAGTTCCGGGAGCTGGCCCTTTCTTACTCCCTGCCCTCTGCTCTCGTGCGTAAGGTAGGTGCCAAGAACCTGTCGCTTTCGGTGTTCGGACGGAACCTGTTTTACCTGTACCGCACGATCAAGGACATGGACGCAGAACAAACCAACGCCGGTACCCGCTGGTGGCAGCAGGTGACCAACACCGGTACCAACCCGGCCACCCGTACCGTAGGTGTTATGCTGCGTGCGAATTTCTAAAACCTAAAGGCAATCCTAAAACATCAGTATGAAAAAGTTACTTTATATAGCATTCGCTGCGCTGGCTTTGGGCCAGACGGCATGCACCAAGTCCGACTTTGAGGAGGCGTACCCGGATCCTTCCAAGATTTCCAATTCCACGGTGGAGAAGCAGTTCGCCGGTTTCGTAGGCTCGTTCCGCGAATACGTGATCCCTTCCTACTGGAACTATTTCGTGGTGCAGCGAACCACGGTGAACCGCTACAGCCAGGCCGTAGGCTGGGTGAATGCTTCGGGTCAGTATGTACCCGGCGGTGCCGGCATCACCGACCGTTGGAACGCTTTCTACAACTCGCTGGCACAATAC